>JAPORL010000026.1:0-19413 GCA_026712605.1 Pseudobdellovibrionaceae bacterium
TATCTCTTCTAAAGGCAATAAAAAAGCCTCAAAATAAGTTCGGATTTGAACACAAAGCGACCTATGGTCGTTTTGTGACAAAACGCATGTCTGAAAATTTTCAGCTTTTTTATCGCATTTAGGCAGATTAATAACTTTGGAAAGTTATATATATAATTCCCAATGATGTTTTATTTTTGATAAAGGCGAACAAGTCTTAAAGCTTCCTTAAGAGCTAGAAAAAAAGATTCAGAACAAATGTCTTTTCTTTTTAAATTTGCTCCTATCCCATGATCAACACCTAACCTTAAAAAGGGAAGACCTAAACTTTGAACAAAGCCCTTTAAATTATGTTTCATTTTAAAAGGTATGAGGCCTTGATCATGATAAAGGGCTATAAAAAAACTATAAAACTTCCAATTTTTTTTTAAAAAAGTGACATCGGGGCTAAGAGGTCCTTTGACTTCTTTTATGCCTTTTAAAAAGGGCTTTATAATGGTTTCTTCCTCTGAGCCTAAAAGACCATGTTCTCCTGCATGAGGATTTAAAGCTAAAACTCCTAAGCTTTTTTTTTGTAAAGATTCTTTTAAAAATTTTCTAGCGCTTAAAGCTAAAGATAAACAACATTCTAATTTTTCTTTATTTAGCTTAACTTTTTTTAAAGGAACATGATCTGTTAAAAGAATGACATTAAAAAATCTTCCTCTAAAACACATAAAAACTTCTTTAACTTTAGCTTGTTTTTTTAAAAGATCGGTTTGACCTATAGCTCTAAAACTTTTTAGTTGGCTTTTTTTAACAGGGCCTGTAATAAGGGCAGAAACCTCTTTTTTTAAGGCCTTTTCTCCTGCCTCTAAAAGCCAAGCTCCAGGTCCCTTAGAGCTTTTAATTTGTAATAAAATATTTTCTTTAAATTGACAGGAAAAAGTTTCAGAAGAAGAAGAAAAGCAAAGAGTTTTAAAGGAAGGAATCTGTAAAGTTTTTGATCTCTTACTTGTCCAAACAACAAATTGAAAATTTTTTTTAGTCCCTAGTCTTTTTAGCGCTTCTTCTGCAACAAACAAACCAATGCCTTTAGGATCTCCCGTTGTTAAAGCAATTCGGTTTTTTAAGGGAAAGCTGTTTTTATAAAAACTTGTTTTTTTTGTTCTTCTATCCATTCTCGTAATTCTTTTTTTAGTTTTTGTCTAAAAAGAATCTCTTCAATTTGATTTTTTATTTTTATCTCTTTAGGGCTTGTAAGAGGAGTTTTCCAACTTAATTGTAAAAGATAATAAGTGTTTTCAAAAAATAAAACAGATGAAATTTGTGAAACAGAAAGTTTAGTTAGCTCTTTTTTAAAAATAGGACTAATCTGATCTTCTCTTAAACGAGAGCTTTTGTATTCTAATTTGAAGCTTTGAGCTAGAGCCTTTAAATCTGTAAATTCTTTTTGTGAAAGACTTTTTAAAACCAAAGCTTTTTTAGTTTCAGAAAAAGAAAGACTTATAAACTCATATTCAAAATTTTTGTACAAAGCCTTTTTATATTTTTTAAAATGATAACTTTCAATATCTTGGTTAGAGATAGCAATTTTAGACAAAACAGCTTGATTTAAGAGAAGTTCTATTTTTGAAAAAGCGTTTAAATCTTTTCTAAAGCTTTCAAAACTCAAAGCCCCGCGCCTCAATTTTTGAGAGAAAGATTTATTTGATAAGGCGCCTTTAAAAGAATTTATTTTTTTAGTTAAAAGGCTTTCTTCCATATAAATGTTTTTTTGTTGAGCGACTTGATTGAGCAAACTTTTTTCTATCAAAAACTGTAATCGAAGTTTTTTACTTCTTAAAAGTTCAGAAGGTTTATAAAGGGTTTCAAGAAGGATAGAAGAAGGAAGGAGCTTTTGTTTAAGTTGAAGCTTAAAGTTATACAGATCTATTTGAGTTATAACTTCTTCCCCTATTTGCGCCTTTAAGCTTTCTACTAAACGAGATTCAAGATTAAATTGAAAAAACAATAAAAATAAAAATATTTTCATAGAAACTTTCTTTTATATTGAATTTGAATTTGATCCAAGAGATTTTTATTTTGAAAAAACTTTTTTTTTGAACTTTCTTCTTTAATCCAGTTTTCAATTTGTTGGGGAAGCTGTTTGTTTTTTAGTATTTTTATAATTTGTTTTTGAGATTCTGAAAAAGATTTTTGTCGGGAGGCTTTTTTTTCTTTTCTAAAGAAAATATGCCAGCCAAAAGAGCTTTTTAGTACAGGGCTTAAAGGACTTTTTTCTTCAAAACAAACCTTGTCAAAAAGAAACCACTCGCCTTTTTTAACCCAGCCGGGATCTGGCTTTAAAGAATGAGCTTGTTGCAAGCTTAGAAAGGGTTTTCCTTGTAGAAGTTTTATATGAAGCGCCTTTGCTTGACTTTGATTTTTTACTAAAATTTGTTTGAGTAAGCATTTTTCTGGCATTTTAAAAAGATCTTTGTTTTTTCTATAAAAAAGTTTTTGCTTTTTTATAGAAGGAGTTGGAAGTTTATTTTCAAGCTCTGTAATGAGTTTCTTTTTTAAGCCCGTATAGGACTTTAAAATTTTTAAAGCTTCTTTCTTTTTTTTTTCTTTTAAAAATAAAGTTTTTTCTTCTTTTGTTAAGAGTGGTTTTTTAGAAGGGATATTATTTTTTTTAGCCCACTCTTTCAAAAGAGAATAAAAAATAAGTTCGCTTATAATATCTTCTTTGATGCCAACAGGGAGACTTTTCAAATTAGCAATTCTTAGTTCTATATAATTTTTAACTTCTTTAAAAGTCCAGGCTTGGGAACCCACTTTAATAATAATCTGTTTTTCTGAGGATTTAAGGCATGAAAAAAGAAAAAAAGAACTAAAAAGACAAAGCTTAAAGAGTTTTGACAAGATCTTTATTAACGAAGTTTATTCTGAAATCTTTTTTAAGAGAATCAAAATAAGAGTTAAAAATTTCTGTTCTTTTCTTGTTGAAATAATTTGCTTTTACAGCAATGTGATTAGCCTCAGAAAAAGGAACTTTTTGATTTAATTTTACAATAGCATAGCCTGAAGGTATCCTTATAGGCCTACTAATTTGACCATTTTTCATTTTTTTTAGCTGAGAATAGACTGCTGGGGGGATTTCAGCTTGAGAGCGATTGATATTTAAAAAACCGTTAGTTTTATCATCCGAATAAAGAGCAACGAGCTCTATAAAAGGCTTTTTAGATTTAGCGACACTGGAATAAATTTTATTTACGCGAGCTTTAGCTTCTTGAATTTGCTCTTTACTGGGGCCGACAGGGTGAAAAACAGAAATAAAGAAAATATTAAATTCAGGCTCATTACTATAAAGTCTTTCTAAAGCTCTTTTAGAAAGATTTCCGGCTCTTTTATCTAAAGCTTTTGTTTTATTTTTTAATTTTTGTTCAGCCAAGGCCTTATAGACTTCTTGTTGAAAAGCTTGTCTTAAAAAAGGATTGACAATCATTTGATCAATTTCAGGACTTTTGACTAGTGATTTTTCATTAAGCCCCACTTCTACACCCAGTTTAAAACGCAGATAGTCATTGAAAAATTTTTCTGTTGAAGGAGCATTGAAAGTAGATTTTTTTACAATTTCATAGGCTTTTTTAACTTCATCTAGAGAAATGCTTTTTTTTAAAGGCTTTTTAGCTTTGAGATAAGTGTAGTCTACTAGAACCTTTGAGTGAACAAAAGGAGAAAAAAAGATTGAAAATAACAAAAAAAAGTTCATATTAGCCCCCTGTATTTACACAAATTAACATGGAACACAGCCCAGATCAATTAGTAATAAAAAAACTTTCCAAACAAGAAAGCGCCAAAGATACTAAAAAACATAAGTAAAATTAAAATCAAGCTAGCTAGTTTTGAAAGAGGAAAAGAGCTTTTTTCTTCATTAGCTAACATGAAACTAACAGGTTTAGTGTAATAGTAAAGTCCAATGGCTGAACCAACAAAAGCCCAAAAAAGAAGCCACCAACTGCCACTAGAGATTAAAGCTTCAAATAAGCCTATTTTAGCAAAAAAGCCAAAAGAAGGAGGAATGCCCGCTAAACCTAATAAAAACAAGGCAAAAGCAGAAGCCAGAAGAGGATTTCTTTTAAAAAGGGAGAGGCTATCTTCAAGTTTTGCTTGTGAGTTCTGTTTTTCTAAACATTGGACAGCAGTTATGAGTCCCCCTGTTAAAAAAATATAAGCTAATAAATAATAAAAAAGTCCAGCAAAACTTTTTTCTAAAGAACTAACACTTAAAATCCCAAAAAGAAACATCATTAAATAACCAGAATGTGAAAGGCTAGAAAAAGCGATAAGACGCTTCCAGTTTTTTTGGTTTAAAGCCATAATATTTCCAAATAAAACAGTTAGGACGCTTGCTGTGGCCAGTCCAGTAAGAAAAATAAAACCATGTTCCCTGCTTTCAAAAAAAGGAAGAGAAAAAAGTTTTCCTATAAACAAAACAACAGAGCTTTTTATTCCTGTTGCCATAAAAAGAGTTAGAGGGCTTAAAGCGCCTTGATAGACATCTGCTAGCCAGAAGTGAAAAGGAAATAAGGCGATTTTAAAAAATAAACTAGTAAATATTAGACAAAAGCCTAAAATAAAAAAGCGATTGTAGTTAAAATTTTCTTGGCTTGTGAAAAATTGACTCATTTCTAAAGTTCCTGTGGCCCCAAACAAGAAAGAAAGCCCATAAAGAAAAACAACGGAAGAAAAGGCGCTCAACACAAAGTATTTAATAGCGGCTTCTAAACAGATGAGTTCTTTTTTACTCATAGCTAAATTGATATAGAGTATAAGCGAAGCGGTTTCTATACCCACAAAAGCTGTCATCAAATCTTGAGCGAGACAAAAAACATAAAGAGCTAAAACTCCTTGTGAAAATAAAAATAAGATTTCTGTGAGATGCTTTTTATCTATCCATGAATTAAAATAAATTAAAGCTAAACTCATTAAAGCGGACAGATTGACTAAAACACAAGCTCCACTGGAATAAGGATCAAACTGAAGAGAAAAAGCGCTCTTATCATTAAAACCAAAAACCAAAAACAAAACTAAAGAAGCTATAAAGGAAAGAGCATAAATGAAACAAACTGTTTCTCGTTTAAGTTCTTTATTATTATTTAAAAGCTTTGCAGTAAGAGGAATAAAAGCCATTAAAAAAAGAGTCCATAAAGGAGAAAGCAATAAAGTCTGTTTTAAAATTTCATTCATAAGAACTCTCTTTTTTTGTTGGAGCTAAATTTTTTAATTCTGAAGGGGGTGTTTTTAAGTGCTTTTTAGAAAGGCTTAAAGAGTAGTTATATTGATTTTTATTTAAATGCTCTAAAGAGGCTCTGGAGTATTTAAAGAAAAATTGAGGAAAAACACCCATAAAAAAAGCTAAGAAAACCAAAGGGCTGAGATAGAGTATTTCTTTTAGATTCAGATCTTTTTGTTTTTTTGACAAAGCAGTTTCGTTTTGATAAAATATTTTTTGAAAAGCTTTTAGCATGTAAATGGCCGTTAGCACAACTCCTGAAATAGCAAAATAAACCCAAAAATCTCCAGACAAGAAAGCTCCTAGCAAAACTAAAAACTCTGAAATAAAACCAGCGGTTAAAGGAAAGGCTATAGAAGATAAACTGATAATAAAAAAAGCCATTGCAAAAAGAGGCATCTTATTTACAAGACCTCCATAAAGGTTCATGTCGCGAGTCTTTGTTCTTTTATAAATTAAGCCTACCATTAAAAAAAGCGCTGAAGAAGAAATTCCATGAGTTAGCGTTTGGTAAAAGGCGCCTTGTAAACCATAAATATTAAAAGAAAAAACTCCAATCAAAACAAAAGCCATATGAGCTACAGAAGAATAGGCCACAAGCTTTTTTAAATCGGTTTGCGCAAAAGCGATTAAAGAAGAATAAATAAGGGAAAAACAAGCTAAGAATAATAAAAGAGGAGAGTAAAATTGTGAAGCCTCTGGAAATAAAGGTAAAATAAAACGAAACCAACCGTAAGTTCCCATTTTTAAAAATAAAGCGGCTAAATAAACCGAAGCTCCGGTAGGAGCTTCTACATGCGCTAGAGGAAGCCATGTATGAAAAGGAATAAGAGGGGTTTTAACTGCAAAAGCAAAGGCAAAACAGAAGAATAAAAGGGATTGAGCTGACAAAAATTGATTCCCTATAAAAACAAAATCTAAATTATAAAAATCCAACAAACTAGCAGAGATTTGTCCCGTTTCTGCTTTATTCATAAGCATCATAATTATAATTCCTCCTAAAAGAAATAAAGAGGCAAAGAATGTATAAATTAAAAATTTAAAACTCGCATAGATTTTTTTCTCTCCACCCCAGATATAGATAAGAAAAAATAAGGGCAAAAGTGAAAGCTCAAAAAACACATAAAATAAAATGCTATCAAAACTTAAAAAAACACCATTACTTAATGTGACAAGACAAAAAAGCAAAAAGAAATAAAGAGGGTTTTTTTCATTAAACGAAAATAAAACAACCAGAGGAAGAAGTAAAGCAGAAAGCAATATATACCAAAAAGACAAACCATCAATAGCTAGAAAGTAATTGACTCCAAAAAAAGGAATCAGCTCAAAAGCTTCTTTCATTTGTAGTTCAGAGCTAGAAGGATCAAAAATAAAGAATAAAAAACAGGACAGTAAAAATTGAAAAAGAGCTCCCCCTAAGGCTAAGGAGCCTAAAAACTTTTTTGGAAATAAAAATAAGCCTAAGCCAAAAAGAATAGGAAAAAAAACTAAAAAACTTAACATACACTCCTCAGTTTAAAAAAATAAGAACCATTGCAATTGTTAAACCTATAGTAAAATAAAAAAGATAAGATTGAATACTTCCATTTTGAAGTTTTGAAAATATTGTCTTTAAAGTTAAAACTTGTGAAATTAAAAAATGAATAGCTTGATTAAAAAAGCTTAGCTCAACTTGTTTGAAGCTTTCCAAACAGATTTTTTTAAAAAAAACTTGGATACGAGAAATTAAATGAGGAACAAAAAAAGCTTCTTCTAAAACCTGCTTTAATTTTGAAGGAAAGGGGATAAATTTCTTTTTTAGAAAAATAAAAAAACTTCCCCCTATTACTGCAAGGCTCATTAGTGTAGATGAAAGCATGAGAGATATTTCTTGGGCAAAACTTCCTTTAAACTTAGAAGGAGAAAAATCTTTTAAAAGCTCTTGTAAAATATGAGGAGGCTTAAAAGCTAAAAACTCTGAAAGAGCATGAGGAATGCCTAAAACTCCTGAAAAGAAAGCAAAAAAGGCTAAAATGATTAAAGGAATATTTAAGCCTCTTTCTTCTTTATGAGCAGGAGTTTTCTCTTTTCCAAAGAAAACAAAGGCGGTAAGGCGAGTCATATAAAAACAAGTGATAAGACCTGTAAAAAAAGCGCCACAAAACAAAAGATAATTTTTACTGGAATATAAAGACCATAAAATTTCATCTTTACTAAAAAATCCAGAAAAAGGAGGGATAGCCATTAAAGCAAAAGCCCCTATCATATAAGTTAGATAAGTTATCGGAAGCTTTTTTTTAAGCCCGCCCATTTTCCTAATATCTTGTTCCCCATTTAGAGCATGAATGACAGAGCCAGCGCATAAAAATAATAAAGCTTTGAAAAAACCATGGGTTAAAAGATGAAAAATACTAGCAGAAAAGGCTTTCACTCCTATAGCAATAAATAAATAAGCTAGCTGAGAAATCGTAGAATAAGCCAAAATAGATTTAAAATCCCAGCTCCTGCATGCAATGAGTGCGGCGCCTAAAGCTGTAACAGCGCCAATCCAAGCAATACCTTCTAACAGGAAGGGAAAAGCCATGTAACAAAAAGACATACGAACTAAAAGGTAAACCCCTGCTGTTACCATAGTTGCCGCATGAATTAAAGCCGATACAGGAGTGGGACCAGCCATAGCTTTAGGGAGCCAAAAATAAAGAGGAAATTGAGCTGACTTTCCTGTGGCTCCTAAAAAAATGAGCAGAGGCCCTAAAAAGCTTGGATTTGAAAAACTAAACATCTCCTCTTTAAAAAAAGAGTTGATTTCAGTAAAGTTAAAAGTTTTAACATGAACAAATAAAAAGAATATACCTAACAAAAAGCAAGCATCCCCTAAGCGATTGACTATAAAAGCTAATAATCCTGAATCTAGCTTTTTTTCTTCTTTAAACCAAAAACCAATCAACAAATAAGAGCAAAGTCCAACCCCTTCCCAACCGACAAATAAAAGAGGAAGACTATCAGCTAAAACCAAAATGAGCATCATAAAAATAAATAAATTGAGATAGATAAAATAACGAGTAAAGCCATCTTCTTTAGACATATAAAAAAAACTGTAAATATGGATTAAGCTTCCAACTCCTGTGATAAGAAGGCACATAAGAAGGCTTAAAGAATCTAGTAAAAAAGAAAAGTTTAAATTAATATCCCCCAAACTAAACCATGGAAATAAATAGAGGCGAGATTCTGAAAAACCAAAATTTAATATATGAAAAAGTGTAGCTAAAAAAGATCCCAAACAAGCTAGAATGGCGATTTGTCCAGAAAGTTTCTTATTAGAGCTTTTAAATCTAAAAGCATTTATTAAAAAACCAACAAGAGGAGATAAAATTAAAATTAACAAAATTTATTCCTTTAAAAGATTTAGATTTTCTATATTTACTGTTTTAAATTTTTTATAAACGCGAACGGTTAAAGCGAGTCCTACACCAGCTTCTGCCGCCGCTATGCAGATAATAAAAAAAATATAAACGGGAGCCGATTCAAAGCCATAAATATTAGCAAAACTGAGAAAGTTTAGATTAACAGCAACGAGCATGAGCTCTAAACTCATTAGAATAACGAGGAGATTTTTTCTTATTAAAAGACCAGTCAGGCCGATAAAAAAAAGTCCAGCAGATAAAAATACCGGAAAAAAATTTTGTAAAGAAGAGACAGGATCAAATAACATATTTAATCTTCCTTATCCAATTTTGATAAAATTACAACTCCAATGGCAATCACTAAAAGAAGCAAACCAATCATTTCAAAAACTAATAGATGTTCTGTAAAGAGCCTTAAAGCAATTTCCCGTCCTTCTAAAAAAGAGCTATTAAAATTTTTTATCGGAAGACTAGAAAAAGCAACAAGTGAAATCAAACCACAAAGTATTCCAAATAAAAAAACTGGCAAAATCCATGAAATTTTTTTAACAAAAATAACAGTTTCATTTTTTAGATTAAAAAGCATCAAGACCATGACAAATAAGACCATAACAGCTCCAGCATAAATGATAAGCTGAAGTCCTGCTAAAAAAGGAGCAGACATAAGAAAAAATATTCCAGCAATTAAAATCATAGACAAAGCGAGATGTAGTGCCCCTTGAGCTGGATTTCTACAGGAGATAGTTTTAAAAGCGCTAAATAAAAGCAAAGCGGAAAAAAAATAAAAAAGAAAAGTTTCCATAAGACCTCTATAAGAAAATAAAAAAACCTGTGATTACAGCATTAAACAAAGCCCATGGAAGAAGTTTTTTCCAGCCTAAATCCATAAGCTGATCATAACGAAAACGAGGTAAAGACCATCTTATCCACATAAAAATAAATAAAAACAAGAAAAACTTTATAATAAAGACAAAAAGCAACAATAAAGATAGCATAAAATCACTACCCGCAAAGTTTAATAAGCTTTCTTGAGAAAAAGGATAAGGATCAAAGCCTCCAAAATAAAAAACAATCATTAATGCGGAAGAAACCATCATATGAGCGTACTCTCCAATATAAAATAAAATCAGCTTAATTCCTCCATATTCTGTATGATAACCAGCTACTAGCTCGGCCTCAGCTTCAGGAAGATCAAAAGGAATTCGATTGCATTCTGCTAATAGGGATATAAAAAAGATCAAAGCGCCTAAGGGTTGATAAAAAAGTCCCCAGTTTGGTAAAAAAGAAAAAACAAAATCTTTTTCAAAAAGTGAAAAGCTTAAAGGGCCGGATTGTTTTTTAATAATTTCTAAAAAATCTAAACTATTAAAAACCAGCAAAATTCCTACCAAAGAAAGGCTTAAAGCCAGCTCATAACTGATATTTTGCGCGGCGGCTCTTAAAGCTCCCAGTAAAGGGTATTTGCTTTCGCTACTCCAACCCGCTACTAAAAGAGCATAAGAAGCTAAAGAAGAAACCCCTAAAGCAAAAACTACGGCAGAATTTAAATGAAAAGATTGAAAGTAAAAAGTATAAGGTCCTAGATTAAAGCCAAAAAATTCAAAAGCAGGAATTTCAAAAGGAGCTGAAAAGGGAATGGATCCAAAAACGACAGCGGGCGGAATGACAGCTAAGATAGGAGCTAGATAATAAAAGAATTTTCTATTGCCTTTTACAAAATTTTCTTTCATTAAAGGCTTAACTAAATCTGCTAAAATTTGCATTAAGCCAAAAGGACCATAGCGATTAGGTCCTAAGCGATTTTGCATTAAAGCAGAAACTCTCCTTTCTGCCCAAACTAACAAAGGCACCAAAGCGATCATGGATATAAAAATTATACAGATTTTTATAAAATTAATAGAAAATTCAAAAATATCTGTTCCCATAGATCACTTCCAATCTAGCGCTTTGCTTTTAATTTCCCACCAGAGTCCAAAAATAAATAACAAAAGAAAAAGCCCCATGGCAAAAAGTATTCCCAGAGCTTGTTCCATTTCTAAAAAATCTCTATAAGCTAAAGCAAAGGGATATAAAAAAATAATCTCTATATCAAATAGAATAAACAAGATAGCTGTTAAAAAAAATTTTACAGAAATTTGAGTGCTTTTTTTTTCTTTTGGAGCTAGTCCACATTCATAATCACTGGCTTTAGCTTTAGAATTGAGGTCTTTGGGTCCAAAAAAATAAGGAATAGCTATCAAAAGAAGACAAAAGATGAAGCTAACTAAAATTAATAAGACAATAGGAAGCATAAAAACCTCTTTTCTTTTTTACTTAAACTAAATAAAAAGGCAAGCTTTAGATATTTTCTTTTTTATTTCCGCTTTTTTGCCGATAAAATAAGAGGTGGTATTTTTAAAAAAAAATAAAAAATCTTCAGTGGGACAAGCAACGATTGAATATCTTCTGCTTATTGTTCTTGTCATTGCCATTGCAACAGGGATTGGAGGCCCCTTAGGTCTTTATTTAAAAAGGTTTTCAGGGGCCTTATTAGGACCTAATGGCTATTATGCTTGTTTGACAGAAAGAGGCTTGCTTCCAGGAGATCCCCGAGCGAGTTATTGTAATAGGCATACTAATTTAGCTTTAAATACGATAAGTAGTATTAGCTTTGGCCCAGGGTTTTCTGATTCAGACTTAGGAACTGGTGGCGATAATAACAACACAGGTATCAACAGTAACAATTCAAATACACAAGATTCTAGTTTGTTGTCAGGAGATACAGACGAAAAAAGCTTTAAACCGAGCTCTAAAGATAAAAGTAAAAATCCGACAAAACATAAAGCGAACAGATCAAAATCATTGGGACGAAAAAGCTTATCTTCTCCAACAAGAGGAGCAGGAGAAATTTCTGAAGAGAGTTCTGATAGTCCCTATTCTTTTTCTGCTTTTGACTCAAAACTTTCTTCTAAAAAAAGAAAAAAACGAAAAACGAAAAACAATTATAAAGCTCTAAATTTACAAAAAGAAGAAGGAAAAGAAGAGTTTAATGCCAGTGAATCGGGATATAAAAGAGCTCGATTTCGCCCTCAAAAAGCTCAAGGCTATCTAGGAGAAGTTTATAACCAAGAACAAGAAAAAGAACAGGCAGAAAAGCCTGTTTTTAAAGTGACTATAGCTAAAGAGCAATCTAAATCTATTGGCTCTGAAACAAAAAAAATAAGCTTATTTCAGATAGAAGAATCTCAAGCGAGTCTTCTGAAGACATTAAATTAAAAGAAACAAACTTTTCTGTTTTTTTAAAATATTTTGTTATTATAGCCTTAATTGTGATTGTCTTTATTATAATCTTTTCTCAATTGATGGAATATCAAAGTCGGGATTAAAAAATTTTGAAAAAGTTAGCTTGGCTTTAAAATGTCCTCCACTTTCTTTAAAGCCATTTTTATTTTTGTTTTTGTAAAAAGATCAGGCTTTTGTTTTACCAATTCAAAGCCTAAGGCTTTTAAAGCTCTTATAAAGTCTTTGTTAGTTAAAGGTCCTAAATGTCCAATTCTTAAAATTTTATTTTTTAATTGGCCTTGTCCTCCTGCTATAAAAATTCCATGTTTTCTTTCTAAATTTTTTTTGATGCTGTCAGCAGAAAAGACTTTTAAAGCGGTTAAAGAATTAGCTGGTTTAGAAGAAAAAAGCTCTAAGCCTAAAAATTTACAAAAAATATGACAAGCTTTTTTTAGAGTTTCTGTTCTGATAATTAAATTCTTAAGACCTTTTTTTTTAAGCAATTTTAAACTTACAGATAAGGCTCTAATTAAACTTACAGAGGAGCTAAAAGCGGTTTCTCCTTTTTGTTGAGCTTGTCTTTCTTTATTCAAATCAAAATAATACTTAGGAAGTTTAGAAGATAGATTTTTTTTCCATGCTTTTTGGGAAAGACAAATAAAAGCTAAACCAGCAGGGAGCCAAAAAGTTTTTTGTGAGCCAGCAATCATAACATCAATCCCCCATTTATCCATTTTTAACTCCATAGCCCCTAATCCTGTGATAGCATCTACAACTAAAAGAATATCGGGATAGTTTTTTAAAAGTTTTGCCACTTCTTTTATAGGCTGTTCAGTTGCTGTACTTGTTTCACAAGCTGTAATTAAAAGCGCTTTGATGTTTTTATTATTTAAATGTTTTTCTATCTCTTTAATTGAAACAGCTTGTCCCCAAGGAACTTCTATAACAATTGGTTTTAAGTTAAAGGCTAAAGCTATTTCTTTCCATCTTTCTCCAAATTTTCCAGCTGAGACACATAAAACCTCTTCTTTAGGAGATAAAATGTTTGATAAACTGGCTTCCATGGCTCCAGTTCCTGTGCAAGCTAAAATCAGGACATCTTGTTTTGTTTGAAATAGGATTTTTAAATCACTTGAAATTTTCCTTAAAGCTTTTTTAAATAGAAAAGAACGATGATGCCACATGTCTTGTGATAAAGATTTTTTAATGGGTGTAGCTAAAATAACAGGACCAGGGCTTAGAAGCAGAGGGCTTTGATTTTTCTTTAATCTTTTGTTATAGGAATTAAAAGAGTTCATAAGTTTTTTTTAGACTAACAGACTAAATGTTTCAACCAGATATAGAAATAAAAAAAAACAGAAACTACACTAAAAAATAATGAAAACAGATCTCATACAATGGTTAAAAAAACCGGCACCATTAAAATCCTTATATTTTGTTGTCGGAAATGACCCCTTTTTCCTTTCCGAGATAAAAAAAACCTTTAAAAAACAAATCTCTTCACAATTAGAGGATTTTAATCAGGATGAGGTTTCTGTCGCTGAAACACCATTAGATGATATCTTGACACTCTTTGAAACGCTTCCTTTATTTTCAGAAAAAAGACTTCTTCTTTGTAGTGAAGCGGATAAACTATCAGAAAAGGATTGGATAAGATTAGAGCCTTTTTTATCTTCTCCAAGCCATACTATTTTTGTTTGTTTTTTTGAAAAAAAAGATGGCAGAAAAAAACAATTTAAGTTTTTAAAAGAAAAAGGAATGGAGTTAAATGCAAACTCTTTAAAATCATGGGAGATAGGTTCTTGGTTAGATTTTCTTTTGCAAAAAGAATCTCTTCATTTTTTATCTCTTTCTGCTAAATCTCTTTTTCAAGAGCTGACAGGAAATCATCTCATGGAAATACAAATTGAATTAAAAAAATTGAAGCAATATTTAGGAGGCAAAACTCAAATTACAGAAGAAGATGTTCTATCTTGCACCTCTAGATTAAAAATAGATAGTCTATTTGATTTAACAGAGGCTTTGGGGAATAAAAATGTTGTTAAATCTTTAAGTTTGATAGCAAATCTTTTAGATCAAAATCAAAATGCAATAGCTATTTTATCTTTAGTAGCTCGGCATATAAGAATTTTAGCTAAAATAAAAGTAGGGCAAAAAGAAAATCTAAGCTCTTATAAATTGGCTCAAAAAGCAGGTGTTACTTCTTATTTTCTTAAAAATTATTTAAAACAAAGTCAGCTTTGGTCGGAAAAGCAAATAGAAAAAACTATACAAGCTCTTTTTTTTGCAGACAAAGCTTTAAAGTCATCCCCTTTATCTGCTCATATTTGGTTGGAAAATTTTATTTTAAAAAGCTGTTCTTAAAAGCTTTTATTTAAAGACTGTAAAGATTCTTTTAAAGAAGTAAGCTCTTTATCGTCTATAGCTGTTGGTAGAGCGTCCTGAGGCTCTTCGTTTTCTTTTTTTTCATTTTGAAGATCTTGATTAGAAATAGAATTCGTTTGTTGTGTCGCAATGGATAAATCGGGATTGAAAGGAGAATCTTGTTCTAATAGCTCTAATTGAACTTGAAGGGCGGCCTTTAAACCTGTTTTGAATTGCAATTGAATCCTTTTAAGATCGGCTATATCATTATATACTGTTTGTAAAGAGTGGCGAGCTGTTTGAATAAGAGATTCTGATTTACTTTCCGCTTTTTCCATAACAAGCTGAGATTGATTTTCTGCTTCTTGTTTTATTTTTTCTGCCCACTTTTCAGCGTTAGTAATAGATTCTTTTAAAATATGTTCTCTATCTCTGTAATCTGAAACAAGATTTTCTTTTTCTTTTAAATCTTTTTTGAGAGAAATATTTTCTTGATTAAGATGTCGAATTTGCTCAGCTAAAACATGGAGAAAATCTCTCACTTCAAACTCATTCAAGCCTCCAAAAGCTTTCTTTGAGAAGTGTTTAGAAACAATATTATCTTTTGAGAATTCCATAGAGTCCAATCTATCAAAAAAACCAAAAAAAGAAAGTTTTTAGCAGAACTACTGCTAAGCATTATAAATCAAAATCTTTAATTCAAATATCATTAAGAAGTCATAAAAAAAGGAAACTTTTTTTTAAACTTTTTTTAAAAAAGCTAAATTTCTGTGAATTTCATTTAAACGGAGTTGAGCTTGTTCAAAACTAAGCCTTAGAACACGCTCCATTTCTAACTCTCTTAGATTTTTTAAACCAGCATGGCTTATCCCTTTTTTAGAAACAATTTCTTGTTGGAGTTCTGAAAAGCTTTTAGAGATTCTTTTTTCTGCCATAGAACAAGTTCCCAAGAAAGTTTTTAAGGTTAGTTTTTTTGCTTGTTCTTTTGAAAAGCCTTCCCCATTGAGCCATTCTTCCCAATAAGACATTATTTCTAGCACAAAACTAGACCCACTGGCGCAAGCCACAGTAAGCGGATCTAATAGCTTTTCTTCTTCTAAAACTAAAACCATACCCAAAGGCCTTAAAATCTCTTCTATGAATCCATTTAAATTAACTTGATTATTTAGAGAGCAAAAAGGCAAAAGACCTTGTCCCATGCAAACATTTGTATTTGGCATTAAGCGAATAAGTCTTTTTATTCTTAAGCCCCATTTCTTGAGTTGTTTAAAAGAAACACCAGCCATAACAGATAAGACAGTCTGCTTATCACTCCATTTATGACAGAGCTCTTCAATAGTTTTTTGTCCGTCTTGGGGTTTTATACATAAAAATATAATGTCTGCTTGTTCTAAAAGCTCTTCATTGTCTGACAAAGCATGGACTTTTAGCTGGTTAGAAAGCTTATGGGCTTTTTGAGAGTCTCTTCCACTGATAAAAATGTTTTTGGATTTTATGTTTGATTGATTTAAATAACCTTTTATAAGGTTTTGAGCCATTGAACCAGCGCCTAAAAAAGCCAGTTTTAGTGAATGAAAAGCAAGCATTTCTTTCTAAGATTAACATAAAAAAATAAAAGCCACATCATTTATCTTAAAACTTATGTTTTTTATTAAAAAAGCCGATAAATTTTAAGAAGAGGTGACAAATGTCAATAAGCTTTTTTATACTTATTTCTGGTTTGGCTTTAGCTTCTGGGGCCACATACCTTTTAATTTCAGTGCTTTTAAAACAAGGGGATGAAGCAGAAGCTTTATCATGGCTAGATGGAAAAGAGCCTGAAAAATCTAAAGTTCCTTTTATTCAAATGTCCAAACCTTTAGTCCATAACTTTACATTAAGCTATGTTCAAAAATTCAAGAATCAAAAATACAGAAAAAAAATACAAAAAAAAATTTTAACAGCTGGTTTAAGCCGAGAATTGAATGAGGAAGAGTTTATTGGATTGCAGATTTTATGGGGTTTGGCCTTTCCTATATTATTTCTTATTTTTAATACAACTCTTTCTTTAGGCTTTCCTTTTCTAACTGTGTTTTTAATTGCAGGAGTGGGATTTTATTTTCCTCATGCCTACTGCAACAGCGAGAGAAAAAAAAGATATTTTTCAATTATTAGTGATTTGCCTGTTTTTGTTGATGTTTTAGCTTTGAGTACAGAAGCGGGATTGGACTTTATGGGATCTATACAAAAGATTATAGAAAAAGCTCCTAAAGGCTCTATTTTGGCTGAGGAATTTTACACAGTTTTAAAAGATACAAAATTAGGACAGTCTCGAAGAGAAGCTCTGGAAAACCTTGATAAAAGAGTAGATATTCCTGAATTAACAAGTGTTATTTCTGTGATTAAAGACGCAGAAGAAACTGGAGCTAGCATTTCACAAGCTTTAAAAGCTAAAGCCGATCAGATGAGATTTGAAAGATTTGCTAGAGCCGAAGAAGCAGGGGCTAAAGCTTCCCAAAAAATTCTTATCCCTATGATGATTTTTATTATACCTGCTGTTTTTATTGTAGTTTTTGCTCCAGCCGCTTTTCAATTTTTAGGAGGATCTTAAATGCCCCAACTTTTTAAAAAAAAAGGAAAGACCTTTATTGGCAATCTCATACCAGCTCAAAGCCTTAAACAAAGAATACAAGGCTTAACAGTTTATTCTGAATTACAAAAAAATGAAGTTTTTTGGATTCCCTCATGTCCTAGCATACATACTTTCTTTATGAAATTTCCGATTGATGTTGTTTTTACAGACTCTGAATTTAAGGTTTTAAGTTTGTTTTCAGAAGTCCAATCTGGGAGGATTTTATTTGGGGGACTTAAAAGCAGAAATGTTTTTGAGATGAAAATAGGGCAAATATTAAGTTGTCAATTAAGCAAAGGAGAAAGTTTATATGTGGAGCCTTAAGTTTTTATCAGGACCAAAAGCGGGTCAAGAGATTCTCCTTCAAGAAGGGCTTTTTGTTTTAGGGCGTGAAGAAAGCTGTGAAATATCTATAGATTCAAAAGGAATTTCAAAAAAACATGCTCAAATTAGCATAAAAGAAGAAAAATTATTCATTGAAGATCTTAACTCTAGCAATGGAACTTTTGTTAAAGGCAAACAAATAAAAAGAAAAGACTTAAAGTCAGGAGATAAGGTTTTCTTACATGATATTATTTTTGAGGTGGAAAAAAAAGAAGCGCTAGAAAAAGTCCAAGCTTTTTCTTCTTTAGATTCTATTTCTGACTTAAACCGTCCATCAGAAAATTTAATAACGGAAAATGTTGTGCAACAAAAAAATAGCTTCTTCCAAAATATATCTAAATCTGTAAAATTTTATATTAAGGATGTTTTGCTTCCCGGAGTTTATCAATTGGCAGAGTGGGTGGAATTTAAATTTTTAGTAGCTTGTTTTATTTTTGCTTTTGTTATTTTAGTGACAGCTTTATCCTCAATTCCTTTGATTTCTATTTTAAAGTCTAGTGTAGAGCAAGAGAGTTTAAATAATGTGGAAAATATTGCTATAACTTTAGCTCAAGCTAACAGAAATTCTTTAAAAAAAGGACTTTCTGCGACGGTCAATGTGGATTATGCTTTGAGAAGACCCGGGGTGGACAAAGCTTTTATTATATCTGCTATTGATGGAAGAATTTTAGCTCCTGCAGAAGTCGCGCACACTTATCCTAAAGATTCCTTTATCCATAAAGCTAGAAAAAAAGAAGGTAAAACCATAGAAAAAATAAGCTCTTCTTTAGTTGCGGCAGTGGTTCCAATTTCTTTTTATAATCCAGATACAGGAGAAACTAGCCCAAGAGCTTATTCTGTTGTTACTTATAATATGGAAAGTTTAATTGTGGGCGCCAAGAAAGTTTTAAGCCTTGTGATTCAAACCTTTCTTATTGCTTTTATAATCTCTTTAATTTTATATTTCTTCCTTATTAATCTCATAGAGTTTCCTATCAAAAGTGTTAATTATCAATTAGAAAAAGCTTTAAAAGACGACAAAGCTCCTTCTATATCTTTAAATTATCAATCCCAAGTTTTATTAGATTTATGTAATCATCTCAATAGCGCTCTCAACCAGATCTCATTAAATAAAATGATTCAATCTCAAAATGAGGGAGAAGAAGTTTTATTTGTAAATCGTCAAAATGAGATGAATAATCTGGTGGAAGTTATAGGCTTTCCTTCCATGGCTATTAATATAAAAGAAGAGACAATAGCTTCTTTGAATTCCAATTGGACAGATCAAATAGGCTTTTCTGAAATTCTTCATCAGCCTATTTCAGAGATTTCTAATAGTGTATTAAGAGAGCATTTAATGAATTTAATAGATCAAGGCAGAGGTCAGTCAGAAGAAATTGCTTTTGGTGAAATTAGCTTAAATCAAATGAGTTTACAAAGCACTTGTCAATTTGTGAAAGATCAACAAGAGCTTGCTTATGCAATCATAACTTTTATGCCCGCTGAAGTTGAAGGAGTAGCTTAATATGTCTGAATTGATGAAAGCTCAACAAGCTAAAGTATTTATATTAAAGTTTTTAAAGGGCCCTTATAAGGGGAAACAATTAAAACTTTTAAGTTCTGAAATTACTATAGGGCGAGATAGTAAATGTGATATTGTTTTTAAAGATGACTCTCATTGTTCTAGGCTCCATGCAAAAATTCTAAAAGAGGGAGAAAAAATTCTGATACAAAGTTTAAACTCTAAAAATCCCGTCTTAGTAAATAAAAAACCTATAGAAAAGCATCTTTTACAAATAAAAGATATAATTCAAATAGGTCAAACTGAACTTGTTTTTTTAGAGCAAAGTAAAATGAAAAAGTCTCAACCCGCTTTTTTATCTTCTAAAAAGAAAATATCTAAAGCTATAAATCCCGCAAGGTTAATTTTAGCATTTGTTATTTTAGGAGCTCTTTTTCTTTTCTTTTTAGAAGATCCTGCTAAACAGAAAGAAGATAAACAACTTCAATTAACTACAGAAGCGGATATTTTAAATCAAGTTGAGGAATTAAAAAAACAAAATGAAGAAGAATCTAAAAACTTATCACTTAACTTTAAACAAGAATCTTCCCGAACAGCTTTTATTTCTGGTTTTAGTACATGGAATAGAATAGCAGCGTATCGTGAATTGGTCCCCACCGATAGGCGCTGT
>JAPORL010000026.1:19423-32724 GCA_026712605.1 Pseudobdellovibrionaceae bacterium
TAAAGCTTTTCAAGCATTGTTCCATGTTGGATAAGGGTAATGAGCTTTGTCACCGTTATGAGCTAAAATCTCAGAATCAAATTGAAAAATTAATACAAAAAAAAATTTGGTTAGGAAATTCCTATAAAGCTAATAAACAATATAAAGCTTGTGAAGCTGTTTTTAAAAGTGTAGAAACAATGATTTTGGATACAAGTAAACCGATTTATAAGGAAGTTCAAGCCAAAAGACTGTCCTGTTCACTTCATTTGAGGAATAAAATTTAATGAAACTTATATTAGAACATTTAGGTTCTGTTGTAACAGAAAGTTTTTTAGAGCCAGGCAAACAGTATTTTGTCGGTCGGCAGTCAGAATGTGACTTTGTTTTAGAAGAAAGCTCTAGTTTATCAAGAAAACATCTAAAAATTTACGAATCTAAAGAGTCTGGTAAATGGTTAGTAGAGTCTATTTCAGAATGGGGAGGGCTTTATTTAAAAGACAAAGAGGTTCAATTAGTAGAAGTAGAAAGTGGAGTTTCTTTAAGTTTAAAAAACTATACTTTAAAATTTGTTCAAGAAGAAAACTTAGAGAAAGAGGATTTGAAAACAAAAGACAATCAGAATCTTTTAGAAGAGTTTTCTATGGGGAATTCACTGATTAAAAAAAACGAAGAGTTGACAGAAGATGCAACAAAAATTGAAGAAGACTCAAAGCTTCTTTACTCTCTTTATATTTCTATTGAAGGGGAATTTTCCAATCATGTGAATTTAAATATAGGAGATAGTTGGATTTTAGGTCGTTCTGAAGAGTGTGATATTTCAATTGATTATGCTTTTTTAACAAGAAAGCATATACAGTTTTTGAAAAAGGATTCTAAGTTTTATGTAAAAGATTTAGGAAGCGCTAATAAAACTTTATTAAACGGAGAAGAGCTGAAATCACAAAAAGAAGTTTTATTGAGCCCTAATGATGAAGTTTCTGTTGGGGATTTAAATATTTTATTTGAAATCAGAAACACTCAACATTCAGCTTTAATAAAAAATTTGCCGATTTCTGTCTCTGACTCCCAACCGATCAGTCGGCAAGAAGGAGCTTTGATGGCTTTTCCAAAAGTGGTTTTAGAAGATAGCCCTCATGAAGATAACACTCATTCCTCAAAATTTTTTAAATATAAAAAAAAGAAAAAATTTTTATTAGTTATTGTTCCTATTCTTATTTTTGCTTTTTATTTTAAATATCAAGAAGATAGAAAACAAAAAGAAAAACTGGCTCTTATTCAAGATAGAAATAATAGACAAAAAGAAAAACTAGAGGCTTTTTATAAAGAGGCCATTAATAATTTAGAAAAAGAAAAGTTTCAGTTTTGTATTGAACAGTTAGAGGAGCTTCATAAAAATTCTAGTACTGGATTTTTTAGAGATTCTGAACAACTTTTAGTTCAATGTCAAAATGGCTTACAGTTTCAAAAACAGAGAAAAGCTCAAGAAGAAGCTGAAAAGCTACAACAAGAAACTGAACTAAAAATAAGCCAGTTATCAGCTCAATGCCAAAAAGAATTTGAGGAAAATAAAATTAAAACTCTAGAAGAATTGAATCTTTGTGCTTCTGAGCTTTTAGCCTTAGATCCTACTAATCCAACATATACCAGTATTATGGTCACTATTCAGGAAAGAGAAACATTAAAAAATCTGGAAGAACAAAAACAAGCTGATTATAGAAAGTTTATACAAGGAAAACGAGCGCTTTATAATAAAGCAAAAAAACTGGCAGAACAAAAAAAAGTTTTAAAAGCGGTATCAGCTTATAATGTTTTCTTGAAATCTTCTCGCTCTGTTGCCAGCTTAAAACCGCTTTCTGAACAAGCGAAACAAGAAAGAGATGCTCTTCAAAAAGAATATGATGATGAATTAACAGGCCTTTATAAATCTTGTGAAAGTTTAATTGATTCTGGAAATTTAAGAGAAGCTTATAAAGATTGTAATAGGATTTTAAAATTTAAAAATTATGATAAAAAAGCGCTAGACTATATTGATAAGATTAAAAAAAATCTTAAAGTTGAAATAAAACCTTTGTATGAACAAAGCTTGTGGCATGAGAGTTTTTCTAGAATAGATGAAGCTATTAAAATTTGGAGAGAGATTTTAGCAAAAGATATAAAAGGAGGCCACTATTATAAAAAAGCAGAATTTCAGATAGAAAAGTACAAATAAATTTTGACTCAAATGAATAAATTTCCATAATAGAAATAAGATGAAGTTTGATCAAAGAAGTTTTGTAGGAAAAAGCTTTAGACCTCTTCCGGATTTTCAAATTAATGAAGGTCTTAAAATATTAAGTCTTTTAACCGCATGGGGGCCAACAGATCAAAACAATCGCGTTTTAGACTTTCTTTCTCAAAATTATGAAGAAAAATTTTCAGATAGTGAAAAAACAGCAAACTATCCTAAGCTAGAAAGTCTATCTTTAGGAGAAAACAGGATAAGAAAACTTTTATTAGAATGTAATGAATGGATTTTCAGAGAATTGAATGAAAAAAAAAGGGGTCAATTTGCCTATGAGTTATTTTGTGGAAATTTTGAAAAAAATGAATTCATATTTTCTCAAATAGGTCAGCCTTTTGTTTATTTGGATAGGGAAGGCTTGCCTCTTCAGTCACTAGGAGCTCCTTTGGATTTTTCTGCCTTACTCGCTCATAAGGCTAAAAGGCTTGCTCCCTTACCTTCCTCTCTTATAGGCTTGTATCCTGATACACACTTTTCTGTATTTAGCTTACCTCTTCAAGCTAAAGATCGTGTTTTCTTTTTTTGTCGTGATATTATACCCTTAGAGATTTTACAAATTCCTAATCAGAAAAGAAACTTAGATAGCTTTTTAGAGTTTTTTGTTTCGGAAGATGAAAAAGCTCCTTGTTGGTTGGGAGAGCTATCCTTTGAATGAATTGTTAAAAGATGTTTTTCCCCTAATTTAATTTTTCAAATATAAAAAAGCAGGTCTTTAGTCTTCTATACAAAAAACTTAAGTTTTATCTCACAAAAACCGATCTTATAATAGATTATGTTTTATTATTTAGTAAAAATTGGCTCTGCTTTTTTTTTAGCTCTTTTAATCTATTTAGTGGGAGCGCAACAAGGCTGTTCTCCTGTTAATTTTGCTCCTGTAGGAATTTTAAGTTGTGAAGAATTTCCCGAGGGAGCGAATTGTCAAGCCCGCACTCTTACTTTTTCATGTGAAGAAAAACCAGAACAAGCTAAATGCAGAACACCAAACAATCCTTCTGATAACAGAATTGGTTTGCCACCTCAGCATTATTGTGAAATCTCTCATGAGCTATCTTTAGGTAAAGTAGATATTTTGTTTGTAATTGATAACTCTAGCTCTATGGCCAAGGAGCACAGAAGTTTAGCTAAACAGTTTAATTCTTTTTTAAATGATTTAAGAGATGTTCAATATCATATTGCTGTTATTACAACAGATATTAGTTCTTCTCCTAATAACCCTACTAGAAATAAATATTATCAAGATGGACGATTTGTTCCTATAGGAAATAGAAAATATTTAAAAAATGAAAATTTAGGATATAGACCAGATTTACAAACAGTAGAAGATTTTAAAAAAGCGATAGAAAGAGAAGAAACTAAAAATTGTGATCTCTTGAATCAGCCTCGGGAAGCCACAGATGGATACGATCGTCTTTATCAGGAAAGAGAATCAGCTATTCCTTGTCCCAGCTCAGATGAAAGAGGAATCTATGCGATTAATTTAGCACTTAAAAATTCAAATCATAGTTCTTTTTTTAGACCAGATTCTCATTTACTGATAGTTATCTTAAGCGATGAGGATGTTAGAAGTGGAGAAGAATATTATAATCAAGAGGGTTTTGAAAATTATGAGCCAGAATTTGAAGATAGAGCAGAGTCTTTAATTCAAAACTTTAGCCGATTTTCTAACGGAACAAGAAGCTTTAGTGTTTTTTCTATTATCATTCCTCCTGGAGATAGAGGTTGTTTAGATAAGCAAAATCGTGATAGAGCCAGAGGCCCAGGATCTGGTAGAGGTTATTATGGGAGAGAGTATGCCTTCTTATCTTATCCAGATAGAGAGCTTAAAAGTTATGGAAATATTTTAAGCGGAGATGTTATTTCTATTTGTAGTAAAAATTATGGATATCAGCTCCGCAAAGTTGCAGTATCGGCTCAAACAAGCCGTATTCCTTTAGCTTGTGATAATCCAGAGAGCATTGATCTTTATGTGAATAATTCTAAAGTAAGAAGCCATCAAGAAATAGAAGGCCGCATTCTTATTATTCAGCCAAAATCGGATATTCCTTTATCTGCTAGGCTAAAAGTGAGAGAAATATGTCCTTTGGATCAAGGTCAAAGCTGTAATTAAAAATTTTAATAAATCTTTTTTTAACTTGAAAGCTGTGAGCATTGATCACAAGTGACATAGATTTCAACAATTTGGTTTTGCAGTTTGTATTTTTTTTCTAAAACAATTTTTTGTAAAGTGCTTTCTATCAATTTATTTTTAAATTCTACAATTTTACTACAATTTATACAGGCAATGTGATAATGAGATTCATTGGATTTTAGCTCATAACAAGCCGATCCCGCTTCCATAGAAATTTTTGAAATAAACTGAAATTGAATTAACTTTTTTAAAAAACGATAAACAGTTGCAAAACCTAAATTCGGGTTTATTTTTTTGACCTCATCTAAGATATCTTGAGCTGTTTTATGATAACGAGGCCCTGAATTCAAAACTTTTAAAATCGCCAATCTTTGTTTTGTTATTTTTAAACCTGATTTTCTTAAAATATCTTTCAGGCTATCCTCTGTGAGGGCTTTTCTTGGTTCAATTAAAATGTCTTTTTGGCTTCCTAAAGGCAATTGATTCATAGGGGCTATATTAAAAAAATTGAAAAAATCGGTCAATAAAAATAATAATCATTTTCATTTATTTTGCTAAAATTGAAAAACTAAGCTATAGTCTAGTAAAAATTTTTTATATTTTTTGTTAAACTAACTTTTATGAAGACTCGATTAAGAAAAGCCAGAGATATTTACTTTTTTGATATAGAAGGCAATTTAGATATGAATGGAGTTGATGAGCTTCAATCTTTTTGTTCAAACAATAGGCTAACAAAAAAGAAAATAGTCTTTAATTTAAAGTCTTTGTTTTTTATTGGCTCAACAGGAATAGATGTTTTTTCTCAAATATTGGATCTTATGAAACAAAATAATAACTTAAAAATTTGTTGCGCTAGTTCTGAATTTCAAAAAGTTTTTACAAATGAGGGATTTCATTCTTTACTTTTTTCTACTGAAGAAGAAGCCATATTATCCTTTTATGATGGTCAGCTACAACAGGAAAGAGAATTATCTTTTATTCAAAATGAATGTCAGCCAATATCTGATGAGGAGTAGATTCAATAGAACTTTTTTCAGGTAAGATTTGATTAGCACTTTTTGTTTTATTTTTTATTTCGTTTAAAGATACACTTAAAGATTGATTGAGTTTTTGTAAAGAGCGGATTTGCTGTTCTTGAGTTTCTGTTCTTTTTTGTTGTTCTTGCCATGAGATTTTAAGCCTTTCATTTTGCTCCTTTAGATTTAGAGTGTTTTTTGAAGTTTTATCTATATGATTTTTTGTTTCTTTCAAAGACTTTTCTAATACAAATTTAAGACTTTTTAGTTCTTGATTTTCAGTCTGTAAGACTAAATGATTTTCTTTTAATTCTTTTAATTCTTGCTCTCTGAGGTTTTTAAAAACTTCAAATCGTTTTTTTTCACTACATAAATCATTTTCCATTTCAATATGTTTATGGTTTATTTTTTTCTCCCAAGCTTTTTCTAAATTTTTAATTTGATTTTCATAATTTTGTTTTAAGCTTTCTAGCTCTAAACTTTTCTGCTCTTCCCATTTTAAGAGCTTGGAATGCTTAGAGTATTGTAGATTTTTAATTTGATTTTCCAAGCTTGTTTTTTCTTTTAGAAACTTTTTCTCTATTTGTTCTTTAAGATCTTTTAATTGAGTTTTTAATTCCAAACAATTTTCTTTGAAAACTTCTTTTTCAACTGATAGTTTTTGAATTTGATGATTTTTTTCAGTTGTAATTTGTTGGAGTCTTTCTTGATTTTCACTTGATAGCTTTTCTTTTATTTGATGAAGTTGATTTTTTAAATTTTCACTATTTTCCAATTGATTCTTATATTTATTTTCAAGCAGACTATTTTGCTCGTAAAGTTTTATATATTTTCTTTGAAAAGAAAGCATAGCTTGTTCAAAACCTATTTTTTGTAAGCTTAAACTTTTTTTTAAGTTTGAAGATTGAAATTTCAAGAAAGCCAATTGTTTTGAAAATAAGTTATTTTGTTTTGTAAAACTATGTTTTAATTGTTCTTTTTCTTTTTTTAGTTCAGAAATTTGATCTTTGTAATTGTTATACTCTTTTTGATATTTCTTTAATTTATTGTTTTTTTCTTCTAAAGTTTTAATTAAGTTCTTATTAGCTTTCTTTTTTAATTTTTGATCTTGAATTTCTTTTTCTTGATTTTGTTTTTGGAGATACTCATGCCGTGTTTTTAACTCTTTATATTGTCTTGTAATTTGTTGCTTGTCATTTTCTTTTTGCTTTAATTCTTGTAGTAAAGCTGAAAGCTTTTTTTTTAAGGATTGATTTAATTCACTTTGATCATACTTTTGTTGTCTCTTTGATTTTTTTAACTCTTCTTGTAGTGTTTTGATTTGTTTAATAAGCACTTGCTCTTTTTTTCTTAAGATATTTAACTTTTGAAAACTTTCTTTTTGTGAGAAAAGTTTTGTTTTCAAATCTATATTTGCTTTTTTTAGTTCAGATAGTAAAGAAGGTTGTTCTTCTTGTAGTTTATGAATTTCGTTTAATTGATTTTTAAGCCGTTTGGATTGAGAATTAAATTCTTTATGTTGCCTTGCAAAAAGTGAAATTTGATTTTTTAAAACCAAACGCTTATTTTCCAAGACGCTGGCTTTGTTTCCCAATTGATTTTTTTCTTTATTTAGAGAAGATAATTTAATATGTAAAAGAGTGTTTTCTCGTCCCGTTTTTGATAGACGATCTAAAAGGTGAGCGTTTTTTTTGTATAAAATATCCAATTGTTCTGGTTGAACTAAATCGTAAAAACTTTTTTCTTTAATAGGCTGTTGCTTAAACTTTTTTTTATCCGGCTCCATTTCCTTTTATCCTTTCAGGAATTAAAAAAATTGTCAAAAAATTAAATCAGTTTAAAAAGTTTTTTGCAGAGTATAATAGGGCTATAGTCTAAGTCTTTTCCAAAGAAAAAGGACTGGTTTTGTTTTAGGAATCTTTTTCAAAGTAAGTTTATGATTATAATATTTCAAATGCAGCTTTATTTTTTAGTTTTTTTAATTTTCTCTTCTCCTTTGATATCTTTAGCTAAATATCAGGTGTGTTCTATTACTATAAACTCTTCAGATGAGATTGAAGTTTTCAAAAAATTTTTAGATCCTGAAGATTTTGAATTTGTAGAGTTACTGCCTCAGTCTATAAATGAAGAGCAGGATCACAGCTCTCATTGGTTTGATAAAGCTTGTGAGAAAAACTATCAATGTGATATTTTAGTTATTTCTGGTCATTTTGGCGGAACTTTTTTTGGAAAATCAGGTTACTCTTTACCCACTGAATTAATGGAAGAAAAAAGTTGTAAAAACACATGTGGCGGAATTTTATCAGGAGTTAAAGAAATTTTTTTATTTGGTTGCAATACATTAGCCAGCAAGGAAAAAGATCACCGTACTCATTCAGAATATTTACAAGTGTTATTAGAAGATGGAATGTCTAGAGAGACGGCAGAAAGAGTTGTGGCGGCTCGCTATTCTCCTTTAGAAACTTCTTTTTCATCTCGTATGAATTTTATTTTTTCAGGATCTCATACTATTTATGGCTTTGATGAACTTAGTCCTTTAGGTAAGCATGTAAGAACCCCTTTGAGTTATTATTTTCAATCTATAAATAATACTTTTGGCAGTTATGCCAATTACTTAAATTCAAATCAACATAAAAGAGAAGTCAACACTCAACTTTTTGAACACTTTCCTCGTTCTATTTTCACATTAAATCAATCCAGCCTTTCTTTAAAAGATGAAGATCAAAATCAAAAAGATTTTTTTAATAATAAATGTTTACTTTATGATTCAACAAAAAACTTCTCTGAGCGAATGAATGCCATGGAGCAGATTTTTTTATCTTCTCAAGCGGGCTCTGCTTTTTTTGCTATAGATTATTTTCTAAATTATAACAAAACAGATGTGATAGAAGGATCAGGGAGGAGGACTTTTCGTTTGATTCGTGAAAATTCTTTTTTAGCAGAAGAATTTCTATCTTATTATGAGCATCTTAAATTTTTACCTTATATTGCAATGGTATACTTAAATATTTTAGAAAAATTTCAATGGATGGATCCTTTAAAAATTCATCTCCTTAGAAAAGAAAATCTGAAAAAAATTATAGAAAAACCAGGGCCTGAATCTTATGTGTCTATTTTGTTTTTATTACAAGAAGAACAATTAAAAAAGAATCAATTTTACTTTTCTAAAACCGATCTGCCAGAAAATTACATTAATAGTGTTTGGGCACTATTAATATTTGAAAAACTTAAAGCTATCGCTCCTGAATGGCAAGAGGATATTTTTTATTATTGTGAAAATAATATTAAAAGCTCTCCAGCTATATGCTATCAAAGTTTAAATACTTTAGCTCATATTAAACCTGAAAGAGAGATTGCTTTAAAGGTTTTAGATTTTTTAGAATCAAAAGATGAGAGTTTAATTTATTACAGCATTCGGCTTTTAGGTCAAAGTGGTATAAAAGACTATCATGTTCATAAAAAAATAGCAGACTTTTTAAAATCTAAAAGCTTATCTTTAAAAAAAGAAGCGATAGAGGCTCTGGGTTTTTTGAAAACACCTTATGGAAGTATACAAGAGGATATAGCTGAGCTTTTGAAATATTCAAACTTATATGAAGATATTTTTTGGAGTTTAAGTCAAATGAACTTAGAAAGTTTGGAAGTTCAAAAAAAACTTCTAAGTTATATAAATCATTTTGAAAATACTTCTTTAAAATGCCAAGCTTTAAGTCTTTTTTCAAAAGTTTCAAAACTATCTGATTTAAGTTTATTTTTTTTCTATGATCTTTTAGAATCTAGAGAAAATAAGGCTTTATTATTTTGCGCTATAGAAAGTCTTTCAAAGAATTCACTTTTGAGAGATCAAGGCATTTACTATCGTTTTTTACTTTTTCAAGAAGAGAAATCTATAGAAGTGAAGAGACAGGCTTTAGAAAAGATGCAACACTTAACATGGCTTCATCCTGAAGTTCAAATCTCATTTTTAAGTTATTTGGACGATCAAGATTTGGAAGTTAAAAAAAATGCTCTTAAAGTTTTGCAGAATGTAAAAAACCTAAAAAAAGAAGTTAGTAATAAGATAACAAAATAGTAAGAAAGAATCTCAAGCTTTTTAAGAATTGTAATAAGGAGAGTTTAAAAGAGGAGAGCTTAGTTTTTTTTCTAGTTTTTTTTCAAGCCAAGATCCAATAGATAGAAGCTTTTTAATCATGGGGTCTTCAGCTCCTTTTAAAAGATAAATCAAGGATTCTGTAGGAATATTTCCTGAAGGAACTTTAGAATAGGGACAGCCTCCAAGACCACCTACACTTCCGTCAAAACTCATTACTCCCATTTTATAAGCTGACCACACATTTGTTAAAGCGGTTCCATGTACATTATGAAAATGACAAGCCAGTTTTTCTTTGGGAACATAAACAAATAACTGCTCAAAAAGAGACTCTATCTCTTCAGCCCTCGCTTTTCCTGTTGTGTCACTGATAGAAATTTCATAAACACCTAGTTCTTGGATTTTTTGAACCCATTTTATAACTTCTTTTTGTGGAACTTTTCCTTCATAAGGACAATCAAAACACACACTCAAATAAGCTCTTATTTTTAAGTTTTCTTTGTGGGCTTTTTTACAGATATTTTGATATTTTTTATAACTTTCTTGTCGGCAAGTATTGATATTTTTTTTTGAAAAAGAGTCTGTGGATGAAAGAAAAATAGAAATTTCTTTAATTCCTGAACTCAGAGCGAAATTTAGACCTTTTTGGTTAGGGATTAAAACAGAAAATTCTATTTGAGAGTTTATCTGCTTTTCATTCTGTAGTTTCAATATTTTTTGAACTAACTCTTTACTATCTTTCATTTGTGGAATCCACTTTGGAGATACAAAAGATCCTAATTCAATTCTTTTTAATCCTGTTTGAGCCAGTTTAATAATCAGCGCTGTTTTATCTTCTAAAGACAAAATTTTTTTTTCATTTTGTAAACCATCTCTAGGGCTAACCTCTAGAAATTTCAAGCCAGACACCCTTAAAATATATAAAATATTTAGACCTTATTCAACAGTAAGTCTTATATAAGGCTTTTTATTTATCTGAAGCTTTTAGCTTATTTCTTAAATTTTTCAGATGATTTTTTCTACAATTAGAATTTTTTCTTTATATTTTGAATTTAGAGATATAAATAAATCCTACCCCTACTTTAAAAAGCTGTTTTATTGAAAAATAATAGCCTTTTATTTTCACTTAAGAAAAAACTTTATTTTTTAAGCTTTTTATTTTATAGGAATAAATGATCTTGAAATTTTTATTGATTTTTCTCTTTTCTGTCCAGACCCTTGGGAGTAATGAGAGCTTTTTAGAATTTTTAGATGCTAATAAACATAAGACGAATGTTTTATTCTCTGAGGAAGAAAAGAGACAACTGACAAAGTGTCATAAAATGTTCAGGAACAAGCCTGAATTTAATAGATGGACAGAGGCTGTTTTTAAGGAAAAAAAAGCAGAACAAGATCTGTTATCTGTCAGAGAACTATTAAAAGAATTTCAAACACAAATTATTTTAGCTAGAAAAAGAGCTGTTGAGCTGGAACAAGATTTATTAATAGACTCTATGAATAGTCAAAATCAACAAGATATTATTATAAAGTATAAAAAGCTTAAATCAGAAGAGCAAACAGCCTATGAAGATAAAAAAATGGCTTTAGAAATGCTACACAATGCCCGGGCGGAGAGAGATCAAGCAAAAAAGGATCGAAAAGCTCTTGAAGAAGCTTTTAAGAAATCTATTCCTGAAACCCCTACTGAAGATTTTTTAAAGGTTCAAGATAACTTTAGTTGATTTTAATATAAATTAAACTATTGTTATTGCTATGAAAAATAAGTATTTTATCCATTCCCATATTTCAGAGAAGAAATTTCGTCAAATTATTAAACTTTTCTCGGCAGACTTAACAGCTAAACAAATAGCTTTTTTTTCAGGAGTAAGTCGTCCTACAATTAACAAAACTCTCAAAGAAGTTAGAAAAAGCATAGCCTATTTTTGTGAAAAAGAAAGTCCTTTCAAAAAAGGAGAAGTAGAAATAGATGAAAGTTATTTTGGAGCTAAACGCATTCGTGGAAGAAGGGGTAGAGGCTCTTATGGTAAAACTATCGTATTTGGATTGAAACAAAGAGAAGGTAGAGTTTATACTCAAGTTATTAAAAACTGCTCTAAAAAAGTCATTATTCCGCTTATAAATCAAAGAATATCTAGGACTTCTATTGTTTATACAGATGGTTTTAAAACTTATGACGGATTAGTGGATATGGGTTATAAAAAGCATTATAGAGTTCATCACGGAAAAAATGAGTTTGCTAAAAAAGAAAAAAAGAATATAAAAAATCATATCAATGGAATTGAAAATTTCTGGGGATTAGCTAAAGTCAGATTATCAAAATTTAGAGGTATTAATAAAGATACTTTTTATTTACATATTAAAGAATGTGAGTTTAGATTTAATTATAGACATGAAAATTTGTATGCGTTATTATTAAAAATTATTAGACATAATCCTCTAAAGTTATCTTGAACCCAAATAAAAGAGGAGGCTGAAAGTTTGAGTTTCTGGTTTTATTTTAAGAGACAAGCTAAAAAGTTTTTCTTTTTATTTTTACTTTCTTTCACAACTCTAGCAGAAGAACTATCTCATCCCTTTTTTCTTTCTCAAGGAGGCTCTGGTGGAGCCAGCTTAAGAGAAGATACCTCTTATTTATTAAACCCCGCTCTTTTAGGCTTTCAAAAAAGAACTAAAGGGGCTATTTCCTATTCTTTTAAAAAAGAACAACAAACTATAGTAGGCAGTTTTTTAGATTTAAAAACTAAACTGCCTATAGCTTTAACTTACCAAAGAACATGGTCTAAGTCTTTTAGACAAAGTAAAGAAAATACTCTTCTTATTCATTCTGGTTTGAGGATATCTCCTTATCTCTCTTTAGGAGTCAGTTTAAAAAGAGAAATAAAAGTATCGAATTGGAACTTAAATTTAGGTTCTGCCTTAAAATTAAGCCCTCACCTAGGACTAGCTGTTTTTTTAGATAAAGTCCTTGAAAAAGAAAAAGCTAAACAAAGAATTTTGAGTGGAGCTTTATACCACCAATGGAGAAACTTTTTTTCCTCTCAAGTTGATCTTTCAAGAACAGAGCAAAAAGAATGGATATTAAAAGGGGGCTTGAGAAGTCTTTTTCATCCCTATTTTTCTGCCCAAGTGGGAGGACGAACTTACTTTGATGATAAAATGGCTTTTAATAAAATTAAAAAATATTTTCTTTCAGGAGGCTTTAGCTTCCACAGTCCAAAATTTTTTCTAGAATACGCCATAGAAAAAGACACACAAAAAATTTACCAGCACAGTATAACTTTATTAATAAAAATCTAGCTTGAAATTTTTATAGCAATTTATTGATTATACTTATCTCTGTCCCCCTGTAGGCTCTGGCACTATAACGGATGGATCACTATCATCTAGTAAACTTATCACAATTCTTTGGCTTTCTGCTTTTGACATATCAAAAAAATTTTCACTAGTATATTCCCTGTCACAACAAAATTTAAATTCGTTCTCATTAAAAGAATAGCTAGCTTCTGTTTCACTTTCTAAAGTCATACTAACTCCATCAAGTTCTACCACTTTATTAGAAAAATTAGGTTTAACTTGCAAAGTTTGATATAAAGAATCATTTATCCCAACAGCAGATATTTGTGAAGAGAAAAAAATAAAAATACAGATAAAAAATTTAAAGTAATTCATTATATTTCTTGATATAAAAATTTATAAGATCACCATTTCCTCTGCAACAGGAGCTAATGTGCTTAAAAAACTATTAAATACAGATGTAACTTGAGTGACGATTGTAGGTCCTTGCTTTAAGCCTTTAAGCTCTGT
>JAPORL010000195.1 GCA_026712605.1 Pseudobdellovibrionaceae bacterium
TCAATTTTTACTACCTGAACAATTACGAGCTTTTACTCATGTACAGATTGAAGTTATTAAATCTGAGCATTTTGATATCATAACATCTGAAAAAGGGGATATGGTTATCACCCGGAAATAATATAAAAAGTTTAACGCGGATAAAAACTTAAAAGAATGGTTTTAAATGATCTCCAGAAGAAAGAATATACTTCTGTTTGACTAATTATAAAAATGTCATAGTTATAAACTATGTCTTTTTATTTTTTAGGGACCGGGCCTTTTTCAAAATCTCTTATTTTACGTGCTCTTATTGTTCAAAGCTATTTTCTTCAGTTGAAGATCGCAAAAGACAGTGTATGTGAGGATGTTATATCTATGAAAACAGGTTTAAAAAACCTGGAAAAAAATACTACAATAAATGACTTGCATGGAGGAGCGGTTTTGCGTTTCTTGGCTTTAAGAGCTTCTCGTAAATCTCATTCTTTTATTTTAAAAGGCTCTCATCGCCTTTTTCAAAGACCTACACAGGAGCTAAAAATGGTTTTAAATCAATTATCCTGTGATACCCAGTTTACGGAAAATAGTTTATATTTAAAAAGCCAGGGTTGGTTTTTATCTGGGGATGCCCTCACTATACCTGCTCATCGCTCTAGTCAGTTTGCTTCCGCTGTTTTTCTAAATAGCTGGAACCTTCATCAAGATTTATTTGTAAGTATAGAGGGGCCTATCGTTTCTTCTTCTTATTTTCAAATGACTCTAGATTTTTTGCGCTTTTTAGGTATGGAAATTAAAGGATCTTATGGAGAATATTGTATTCTGGCTGGACAGAAAATAAATCAGATGACATATCATCCTGAACCGGATATGAGTTGTTTGTTCTCTTTAGCTGCTTTAACAGGAATAGAAGGGGAAGCTATATTTACAGATTGGCCAGAGACCAGTCTTCAACCGGATTTTATTTTTCCTTCCATATTAAGTAATATGGGGTTTCATAATACTATCACAAATAATACTTTAAAAATTACAAAAGGAAAAAAACTCAAACCCATTAAGTATAACATGAAAAACTGTCCTGACCTTTTTCCTGTCTTATCTGCCCTGTGTGCTATAAGCGATGGAACCAGTCATCTCTATGGGGCTCCTCACTTGCGTTATAAAGAATCTCACCGTATTGAACAAATGGCTCAACTATTAAGTCGAGTAGGGCGAAAATATAAAGTAGAAGAGGATGGTTTAACCATTATAGGACAACCCATCTTACCAGAAGAAAAAAACCAAACTTCAATATCTTTTGACCCGAAGAAGGATCATCGTATGGCTATGGCGGCTGCTCTTTTAAAAAAAGCAGGGTTCCCCTTAAAGATTTTGAACCCGGAAGTGGTAAATAAAAGCTTTCCTGATTTTTGGTCTGCTGCTAATATCGTACCTTGATTTTATAAAATCGTGTTTTAAAAATTAAGGTATATTTATGATTTACTTAATTATAGGTCATAGAGGAGTGGGAAAAACCTCTTGGTTAAACAAATTAAAACTCGTTTTTACAGATTCCGATGAAATCGCTTATAAAAATAAAAAAAAATACTTTATAGATCTGGATAAAGAAATAGAAAAAGAAACTGGACAGAAAATAAACGACCTTCTTATATCTAATAAGAATCAAAATAAAATACAGCTATACCGAAACACTTTAGGAAAGACCTTTCATCAGCCTGCTTTTTCCATAGAAGAAAATAATAAATATTTTCGTTTGATAGAACAAGAAACTCTGAGCAAGCTTATTAAAAAGTATAAAAACACAAAAGACCTGGTATTTATTGCTTTAGGGGCTGGTGCTCAACATATTTTCCAAGAGAAAATACCCTCTTTTTGTCATATTATTCATTTAGCACGGGAGACTGACTCTCAAGGTAGAGTATTTTTAGATCGCCCCAGATTGATTCCTCATCAAAAACCTTATGAAGAATATATGTCTTTGTACCATGAAAGAGATTATTTTTATAAAAAAATAAAAACAGAAAGTTTTGTATTGCCTGAAGGAGATATGGCCTTTAATGAAGGAGAAAAATTCCTATTTCAATCCAAAGGGTTTTGTTTGGTGAACTATCCAGGATTTTTTAACTGCATTATAACTTTGAATAAAAATACTTTACCCCTACATAAGAAGCAATGGCCCAGTTTTATCAGTAAAAGACTTTCCTGGGGGGTTCGTTTTTTTGAACTAAGGGATGATCAATTAAACTCGGATGATTTACATTTTTTATTAAAAATAATTCCAAAAGAAAAAAAACTTTTAAGCTTCCGTTTAGAAAAAAAATCTATTTTTTTAAAACAAGATCTATTTTCTCTTACCTGGGATTGGTCCTTAGAGAAAGGTCCTCCTCCCACAAACTTATTTCTTGCTTCTTTAAAAGGAAAAAAGGAATCTGGTCAAATTCCTTCACCTCCTATTTTATCTTTACACAACAGAGAGCAAAAAGAATCACTTAGCCTAGTTTTAAAAAAAATGACAACTTATAAAGCTGATCACTTTAAATTGGCTGTTCCTATCAGAAACTTTAAAGAACTCATGCAAGGACATCTGTGGTTTTTAAAAGACCCCGAACATCGCTCTTTTCTCCCTGTATCAGAAAAAGGCGAGGTGGGCCTTTGGAGGTGGTATCGTCAAATATTCGGGCCTCAAATGAAGTTGCACTTTATTAGAGAATCTCATGGAGAAGTGTTGGATCAACCTTTTCTATACGAGCACTTGCTTTTTTTACACGCTATATCAAATAGATTAGAAACTCGCCCGCTTAAAAAAAACTTCTCTTTGCCATTTGCTGCGGTATTGGGGGATCCGGTTATTCATTCAGCGAGTCCTGCTTTCCATAGACAGTTTTTTTCTAAAAAAAGAATGATTTTTACTAAAATCACTATAGACGAAAAAGATTTTACGAAAGAAAACTTATCTATTTTACAAAAGATGGGTCTGATTTTTGCTGCTGTTACTTCTCCTTTAAAGAAAAAAGCTTTTCAAATATGTGATGAAATAGATTCTTCTGCTCAACAGCTACAGTCAGTGAATACTTTAATTTTTAAATATAATAAATGGTTTGGAAGTAATACAGATCAATACGGCTTACAAGCTCTACTCAATTCTGTAAAAAAAAGAAAATTGATTATACCAAAAACAAAAGCAATAAACACAAGAAATATAGCTGTGTGGGGAGGCGGTGGTGTAAAAAAAAATAAAAAAAAAGAACTTCCTAATGCTTTTTTTTATTCTGCTCGTACGGGAAAAAAAAGTTTTTCTAACCTTTCCAATAAAACAAAGCAAATACAAAAAAAGGAAGAGATAAACCCTTATATTGTAGTATGGGCTGTGGGTCGAAATCGTATGCCTACTTCAGTGCTTCCTCCTCCTTCTTGGAAACCAAGATGGGTTATAGATTTGAATTACACTGAAAATTCCCCAGGAAAAGAATATGCTTTATTAGCGGGAGCAAAGTACATATCTGGAGTAACCATGTTTAAACATCAGGCGAAAAAACAACAAGAATTATTTGCCAAAATATTTAGTCGGTTCTGAAAAGACGATCCTGTCGAGACCACAAAACATGATCTGCTATTACTAACCAGGCCATAGCCTCTACCACAACTACTGCACGAGGAACAATACAAGGATCATGTCTTCCTTTTTTGGCAATATCTAACACAGAGGCAGGAGGTTTAAATTTTATGTAAAAAATAATTTTTTCTCCGGTGGAAATACCTCCTCGGATACCCCCATATACAGCATCTTTGCTTTTACTATGTAATTGACTTCCCTCCATTTCACTTATATTTACAAAAGGAAGTGTTGTTTTTTTATCTTTTTCAGAGGGAAAAGAGAAATCTCCCAAGGAGATTTCATAACAGGCACCAATACTCATAAAAGCGGAAGCCATATCCGATTTTAATTTTCGAAAAACAGGTTGACCCAAACCAATCGGTGGTTTGTTAATTTCCAATTTAATAGTTCCTCCGTAACTGAGTCCTTCTGATTTTTTTTGAATTAAAAAATCTTCTACTTCTTTAGTTTGTGACCCAAACCACTTAGAAGAAGGGGGAGAATTAATAGAATCAGAGGTTCTGATAAAAGGGCCAATTTGCACAGGGAAGGCGGTTACAGTCAGAGATTTATAAAGTGTTTTTAAAAACATTTCCGCTATGGTGCCTCCCAGGACACGGCCGGTGGTTTCTCTTCCAGAAGCTCTTCCTCCTCCGCGATAATCCGTGAAACCAAACTTTTTCTTCCATACATCATCTGCATGACCCACACGAGCTTGGTTTTTAATGGTCTGATAGTCTTTAGGTCTCATATTTGTATTTTTCACAATTAAAGTTAAGGGGGTTCCTAAAGTATAGCCCTCAAATACACCACTTAACAGTTCTGGTTCATCTGGTTCTTTTCGAGAAGAAGTCCATGGAAAATACCCAGGCCGACGAAGTTCCATCTTTTCCTTAAGTAAGTTTTGTGAAAAAGGTACACCAGCAGGACAACCTTCCACCACCACCCCCATTGCTGGACCATGACTTTCTCCAAAAGTGGTAATTTGAAAGTGAGTTCCAAAAGTATTAGCTCCCATAAAGGACACCTTTATCTAATAGAAATATTCTTTTTTTCTATACCAGATCAGTATAATAAAAAATCTTAGGTTTTTTATAATATCATATTTGTTTTGTTATTTACAGGAATGATAAAGAGTTTCTAGGTCCAAATGGTCTCGAATCATAAAACAACCATCGTTGATTAAACTTAGGTTACCTCTGTATCCAGCATAAAGAGCACTCCCTGGTAAAGTGGATATGGT
>JAPORL010000173.1 GCA_026712605.1 Pseudobdellovibrionaceae bacterium
TGAGCTTTATAATATAAAATAGAAAGACGCTGGTTGTAATCCAAGTACTTTGAATCTGAAACTTTTTTGAAATATTCTAAGGCTTTATTGTTATTATCGGCTTGTTTATAAAGATAAGCTAGTTGGACAGCTAAAGTGTCTTTTTCAGATTTTTCTGCTTTATTGTAGTGAAATTCTAAAAGCTCAATAGCTTTATCATATTTTTTACTACTGGCTAAATTTTCAGCTCTTAAAATATATTCTCCTATTCTATTAGATAATAAATTCCCTCCTTGATTTTTTAATTTTTTTATGAGCGGTTTATTTAAAGGAAAGGGATTAGGATTAGCCAGAGCCTCAGAAAAAACAAAACATAATAAAAATAGAGAATCTATAAACATATTATTGGTCTCTTAAACGAAAATCTAATTGGACTTTTAAATTTGTTTGACGAACTGGTTTCCCGTTTTCCAGTTTAGGTTTGTATTTCCATTTTTTTAAGGCTTGAATAGCACTGGAGTTGAAAATTTGAGGAGGACTGGATTGGAGTACAGTAATATTATCTGTAAAACCAGATGATGTAATATCAAATTGAAGAATAACAAAGCCCTCTATATTTTGCAGAGCCGCTCGTCTAGGATAAATAGGTTGAATTCTAAAAATAGGTGTTACCTCTCTATCTTTATTGATTTGTGAGGATACACCAGTTCCTTTTTCATCAGATTGAAAATCAGTGGGAAGATCAAGTTGAGGGAGTTGAGAGATCATCTCTGGTTTTTGTAATTCTCTTTGTTGAATTTTTATTTTAGGAGTTTCTGGAGGGGGATCTTCTTGTTTAGGTTTTTTTGGCAGACGTCGATCTCGCAGTTCTAAACTTTCTATTTTAGGATCTAATAAAAAACTGATATTTATATTTTGATTTTCTTTTTGAATTGGTTGTTTACCTGTAGATATAAGAATAGACATAAAATAAAAAATAAATAAACTGACCAATAAAGCTATAGTTGATAAACCAATATATTTTTTATTTAATACGGGTGTAATTTTATTTATTATAGGAATTTTATCTAAAATATCAAAAAATTTATAAATTATTTTTAATAAAAAATATTTTAAAGATAGAAAAGTTTTATTCAGAATAGGAATTTTATTTATATATTCTAACAAATTGGTTATATTTTTAGAAATAAAATGTCTTATAGCATAAAAAAAGATCAACCATTTATTTTTAATTTGTTTTATAGCAGAGTCTATCAAAAGTATTTTTTTTGTCAGAAAAAATTTAAAGCGCTTCATTTTTTTAATTATTAGAAGAGCTAGCCGCTATGGAAATATTTTCAACACCGGCTAAGCGAATTTGATCCATGACCTGAACTAAAATTCCTGTCTCTGATTGTTTATCGGCTTGAATAACAACAGATCCCTCAGGGCTTTCTGCATGCAATTTTTCAATATTAGCGCGAACAGCATCTATATCAATTTTTCTTTTTTGAAGAAAAATATGCCCTTTACTGTCTATAGCTATAAATATACTGGCTCGTTCTTGTTGTTCAGCTGTATCTGCATTGGGTCGGCTGACTTCAATTCCTGATTCTTTTACAAAAGAAGTTGTCACAATAAAAAAGATTAGCATAATAAATACAACATCTAACATGGGGGTTAGCTCTATTTGGCTTTCTTCAGTAGTTGATATTTGTGACAGTCTTTTTTTCATGATTTTAAAAATTTAAAGATTCTAAAAAAGAATTTTTTTCTCTTTGAAGTTTTTTATCAAAATAACTTCCAAAATATAAACCTGAAAGAGCCGTTACTAAACCAGCCATAGTAGGTATAACAGCTAAAGAGATACCACTTGCCATCAATCTTGGATTTCCTGTTCCTGAAATAGATATAATATCAAAAATAGAAATCATTCCTGTAACAGTCCCCAGTAAACCTAAAAGAGGAGATATTATAACTAATGTTTTAATGATAGAAATCCAGCGGGACATTTGTTGAGTCATGTTGGAGACAACTTCTTCTCTTATTTTTAAGGCAAACCAGCTATTTTTATCTTCTCTTTTTAACCAAATTTTTTGAATCTTTTGTTTTTGTAGAGGATACATTTTATAAAAATAGTAAAATATTTCAAAAATTAAAAACCAACAAATTAGTAGTACAAAAAAAATAAGCCATAAAACAGGTCCACCGGCTGATAAAAAAATACTAATTTGTTCTAACATAAAATTTTTATAAATTATTTATACATTCTTGAAAGAAGTCCTAAGCTTTGTTCTTCATAAACTTTGATTAAGGTATTGGCTTTACTGGATAAAAAATTATGAATGAACACTAAAGGAATGGCCACTACTAAACCTAAAGCTGTTGTAACTAAAGCTTGCGAAATTCCCCCAGCCATCAGTTTAGGATCTCCTGTTCCAAATAAAGTAATGCTTTGAAAGGTAGCAATCATACCAGTTACAGTTCCTAAAAGTCCCAATAAAGGAGCAATACTGGCTAAAAGCTTTATGGTGCTGAGACCTTTTTTTAACAGAGAGGTTTTTTGAACAATGGCTTCTTCCATTTTTAGCTCCAAAGAGTCTTGAGAGTCTTCTTTATATTTTGTAAAAATTTGTATAATTTCACCTAAGGGGTTGTTTTTTAGAATCTCTTTTGAGTTTATTTGGTTATTTAAAAGTTGTTCTTGAGATTGAAGTTTTAGATATTTTTTTATTGATAAAAATAAACCAAAAAGTAATAAAAATAAGATAAAATATCCAATTATACCACCCTGAGAGATACGCTCAAAAAAGTTAGGAGTTTGTATCAGTAGGGAAAGTAAGCTTCCCCTTGAAGGATCAATACCAAAAGCATAGATATCTTTTTTGGCCTTCTGTAATTTTTTAGCTAAAGATAAAAATCGGCGATCAGGTTGTCTGACGAGCTCTATTACTTTTTGTGTTTCACTATCATAGTTAAGATACTTTCCTTGAGAGATAAGATTAAAACTTCCTATCCTTATAATATCTTGTGTTTCTGTTTTTCCATTTGCTTTTATGACTTCTTGTTTAAAACGACTAACTTTTCCTGATTCTGTCATTTCTTGTTGGATTAAAAACCATAACATTTCTAAATCAGATATATTTGGTAAATTCTTTTTAGCGCTTATTTTTTTCATAAAGTCTGAACGGTTTTCATATTCAGCAGAGACTATAGAATTTTCAAATAAGGCTTTTGTTTCTCCCGCGCTTTGTTTCACTACGCCAAAAAGCTCTCCCAGAGCTCCCATGGTTAAAGCTAACTTTTCCTCCAACTGACTTAGCTCTTCATCTTGTTTTTCAAATTCACTTTGAAGAGACTTTAAAATATTCTCTTCTTTATTTAATTCTGATAAAGCGGATTTTAATAAAGCTTTTTGTTGATTGCGTGCTTTTAGAAAGCGAGCTTCTCTTTTTTTAAGTTCAGGACGGCTTTCAACTTGATCTTTTTTAATTTCTTTTAATAAAGCTTCTAAGCTTTTAATTTGAATTTTTTTCTCTTTGTTAGCTATAGCTTTAGAATTGGTTTTATCTTCAGCTAAAACAAAAAAGCTATTTATAAAAAAAATAGCGCTTATAAAAAAAAATTGTAAAGCTTTATATATCATAATTTTTTCTCTGTATTTGAAGAAGGAGGGAAAATTGGAAGTTTTACCAAATCTGGAGGAATTTGTTTTTTTGCCATCTTAATAGCTTTTGTCACAGGTTTTTTATAAGATTTTGGAAGATTTTTCCACTGTTTTGATTTTTTATCCCAGTAGCTCATATGATTTCCATCTAAGCTTTTATAAATTAAAACCAATCGTCCTAAACGAAGATAGTCTAAAGTGAGCTCTTTACCCTCAATTTCTTTTATTTCTCTATAACTTTCCATTGTTCGGCCATAGTCTTGCTCTAAATTATAAGCTGAAATCAGTTGGCGATATTTTTCACTTATAGATACATCAGAGCGATTTAAAATATCTTTTAATTCTTGAATTCTTTTTTTTCTTTTTGTTAAAAGGAAAGGAACATCTAAATTTATAAACTGATCTAAAGAATCTAACATCCGTAACATTAAAGGTACAATTTCTTTTCCTGTATCTTTTACTTCTTCAATTTTTTTTCTTATTTCTAAAACTTCTTCTTTTTGAGATTTAATATAAGAAGACAACTGTTCATTATAAATTTTAAGATTTTCTGTTTTATTTAGAGTGCTTCTATATAAGGTTAAAAGTTTTTTTGTTTCATCATCCCATTTATTGATTTTTTGTTGAGAGCTTTTAGCTTCTTTATGCATTTCTGTAATAGCTTGTTTAGATTTTGTTAAATCATCAGCCTGTAGATTTAATATAACAAAAAGTATTAGAAACAAGATTTACTCCTTAGATTAAAATAGTTAATTACTATTTTTTTCCTTTTTGGTCAAGTTTTATACTAATTGAAAAGTTATATTTTTTGCCTCAGTTCTATAAAAATATGAGGTCCTCTTAAATTATAAAAACTGCTATCAAAATTTGAACCTTGTTTACGGGAATCATCTATAGTGGGTTCTAAAAATAAGATGTTGTAAAATCCAAATTTAAAAGCAGTTTTTTCATTTTTATAATATTGGTAAAAAGCATCTAATAGATGGGAAGTTGGCAGATTTTCAAATTCATCATAGGTTTTTTTTACGCTAGCTACGCTTTTTAACAAAAGAGAAATATTATGTTTCTTATTCTTCCAACCAATAGTGGCAAAATTTCTCCACTTGTGTAGACCAAATTTTCCTAGATTGTTTACA
>JAPORL010000061.1 GCA_026712605.1 Pseudobdellovibrionaceae bacterium
AGAAAAGATTAAATTTATTCTATCTCTTCTAAAGGCAATAAAAAAGCTTCAAAATAAGTTCGGATTTGAATCCAAGACACATAGCGACCACAGGTCGCTTTGTGGCAAAACGCATGTCTGAGTTTTTAGTTTTGTATCTTACAAGCTTTTAGTGAGAAATATAATATTTTGGAAAGTTATTCATAGAATTCAAAAAAATAACACTTTAAAATATAGACTTTTAAAGTTAAAAGTCATAATCTGCCACTATGTTTGAGTTATTAACAAAAGTCTTTGGAAGTAAGTATGAAAGAGAGTTAAAAAAAATTCAACCCCTTGTAGCTCATGTTAGAAGTTTTGAAAAAAAAGTATCTTCTTTAACTAAAGATCAATTAAAAGGAAAAACAGCTGATTTTAAAAGTCTTATTGAAAAAGGTCAGAGCTTGGATAGCATCTTGCCTGAAGCTTTCGCTATTTGTATAGAAGCTTCTAAAAGAGTCCTAGGGATGACCCATTATGATGTGCAAATCATAGGCGGTTTAGTTTTACATAAAGGAGAAATTGCTGAAATGAAAACAGGAGAGGGGAAAACCTTAGTTGCCACACTTCCTGTTTATTTAAATGCTTTATCTGGAAAAGGAGTTCATGTTGTAACAGTAAATGACTATTTAGCCAAAAGAGATAGGGAATGGATGGGACAGTTGTATCATTTTTTAGGCTTAACAACAGGAGCTATTGTTCATGATTTAGATGATATAAAAAGAAAGCAAGCTTATTTAGCAGATGTTACTTACGGAACAAACAATGAGTTTGGCTTTGATTATTTGAGAGATAATATGAAGTATTCACTTTCTTCATGTGTTCAAAGAGAGTTGAATTATGCCATTGTGGATGAATGTGACTCTATTCTGGTAGATGAAGCCAGAACTCCTTTAATTATTTCAGGAGCTAAAGATCTTTCCATAGATAAATATTATGCTGTTAGAAAAGTCATTCCTCATTTACAAAAAGAAAAGCATTTCACCATAGAAGAAAAATCTAAAACAGTATCCATCACAGAAGAAGGAAACACTAAAATAGAAGAACTCTTAGGTATTGATAACCTTTATGATATAAAACATATTGAGTATCTTCATAATATTTATCAATCTTTAAAAGCTCATTATCTTTATAAAAAAGATGTTGACTACATGGTTCAAGGGGATGAGGTTGTTATTGTAGATGAATTCACTGGCCGATTAATGCCCGGCCGCAGATGGAGTGAAGGATTACATCAAGCCATTGAAGTCAAAGAAAATGTAAAAGTAAAAACAGAAAACCAAACTTTATCTACTATTACTTTTCAAAATTACTTTCGTATGTATAATAAATTAGCTGGCATGACAGGAACAGCAGAAACAGAAGCTGAAGAGTTTAGAAAAATCTATAAACTAAAAGTTCAAGTTATACCAACAAATAAGCCTATTTATAGAAAAGATCATGATGATATAATTTATAAAACTGAGACTGTTAAATATAAACACATTGGAGAGATGGTAAAAAAACTCCATCAAAAAAATCAACCTATTCTGGTGGGAACTGTCAGTATTGAAAAGTCAGAACGACTCTCTCAAATTTTAGCCAGTCAAAACATACCACACAAGGTTTTAAATGCAAAATATCATGAAAAAGAAGCAGAGATTGTTGCCCAAGCGGGACGAAAATCTTCTATAACTATTGCAACTAATATGGCAGGAAGAGGCACTGATATTATTTTAGGTGGAAATCCTGATTTTTTATGCGGTCCTAAAAGAAAAGAAGAATCCGATGAATCTTATCAAACAAGATTAAAGAAAATCCAAGAACTTTGTAAAAAAGAAAGAGAAGAGGTCGTTAAAGCTGGAGGTTTATTTATTATAGGAACAGAAAGACACGAAGCTCGTAGAATTGATAATCAATTACGAGGCCGTTCAGGACGACAAGGAGATCCAGGAGCTTCAAAATTCTATCTTTCCTTAGAAGATGATCTCATGAGGGTTTTTGGTGGAGAAAGAATGCAAAAAATGATGACCACACTAAGAATGGATGAAGAAGCGCCCATTACAGATCGTCTCTTAACAAGAGCTATTGCAAATGCACAAAAAAAAGTAGAGGGACATAATTTTGAAATTAGAAAACATCTTTTAGAATATGATGATGTTATGAATCAACAAAGAACTGCTATCTATAAAAAAAGAAAAACATTCATGTTAGGTAAAAATTTAGAGCGAGAATTTTTAAACCAATTAGAAGAGTTAGTCTCTGATAGATTGGATCAAATAGCTAATGAAAATATGAGAAAAGAGCAATGGAATTTAAAAGCCCTAGAAAATTTTCTAAAAAGAAGTTTTGATTTAGAACCGGCTCTGCCTTCTTTAGAAAAAATTACTTTAGAACAAATCAATTTAACTGTTCAAGAAGGGGTACAAAAAAGATTTGAAGAAAAAAAACAAAATTTAAAGAATCACTTTGAATCTCTTATTCAGTTTTTATTTTTACAAACAATAGATGCGAGATGGAGGGAACATCTGGAAAATGTTGATCACCTAAGAGAAGGTATCAATTTAAGAGCTTTTGCTCAAAAAGATCCTTTAGTAGAGTATAAAAAAGAAACCTTTCACCTTTTTGAATCTCTCAATTTAACTATCGCGGCTGAAGTGATAGAAAAGTTTTTTAAAATTCAGATTTCTGAAGAAGATCAATTTGAAAATACAAAATCAGAACAACTTATTTACAATGACAGTTCAGAAAATAATCTATCTTTTGATAGACCACAAATACCAAACCAAGCTCATACAAATAAAAATTTAAACCGCAAACAAAGAAGACAACAATCAAAACTCTTTAAAAAAACAAGAATAAAAATTTAAAAAATATGATATATTGTCCTGTTTGTAAAATAAAAATTAATTTTGAAATCCCTAAGGAAGATATTTATTATGATTGCTCTAATTGCCAGTCCGCTTTATTGTTTTCTAAAGGAACCTGTCAAGTTATCCATGCAGAAACAACTAACATAGAAAATATAAAAGATCAAACTCAATCACAAGATTTAGAACCATTAAAAGAAGAAGCTGTACAACAAGAAAGCGGAGGAGAACAAAAAGAACAACAAGAGGAGCCAGAAGCATTTGAGCAAAAAACTAAAAAAAGCCTATTAACAAAAAAACCTATAGAAGAAGAAGAAGAACAAATAAATTCACAAGATAGTTTAAAAGAGCTTACTGAAGAAAAGGAGGATAATTTAGAAAAGATAATAAGTGCTGAACAAAATAGAAAAGGAGAAGAAAATTTTTATCCTACTGAAAACACACAAGTTCCCGAATTAAGCCCTGAAACAAAAGAAGAAGAAGAAGAAGAAGAAGAAGAAGAACAAAATACTCCCTATAATGAAAATATGTCTTCTGATAATCAAGAAGAAAATTTTATAGAAGAAATAGATTCTAATAGGTTACAAACTGAAGACAATAAAATTTTAGATTCAAAAAAAGATAAGGAAGATTTTTTGGATGTTTCTGAATTTGGAAAAAATCCAGAAAAAAACTCAAAAAGCCCTTATCTTTATGATTTAACTTTAAGTGGTATTAATTCCCAAAATTTAAAAAAAGAAGTACAGGCTGTGTTAGAAGACAGTTTTTTAAATTTGCCAGAAGAGATAAGCTCTACACTAAAAAAGACTATAGACCAAGGAGAAGTAAAAATTTCTAAAATATCTCCTATTCAAACTCATATTATAGTCAGCTCCTTAATGGGGCTCGGTTTAAATATCTATTGGAAACAATATCATATAGCTGATGATTAAGGAAAACTTTGACTCTCTTGTTTTTGCAGATTGGCCAAAAGGTTTATATTTAGCTCAAAAACTGGCTTTAAAAAAACAAAAAGTAGCTTATGTAGAATGTTTGCCACGATTAAAAAATCCTTTTGGAATTTTTTTAAATGAAAATGATAAAAGTTTAAAGTTGTTTTTAGAAAATTTAGGTTTTTTATCTCAACAAGAAGGAGGCTTCTGCTTAATAAGTCCGGAAGGGGTCTGGCCTTTACAAGAAAGAAAAATAATAGCTAATAGAATTCCTACTATAAAAAATTTAAGTCATCCTTTACAAAATAAAGCATCTTTTAAAACTTATTGGCTATCTTATCTATCTTTAAATATGTCTTCAAAAATATTTAAAGATAACGATTCTGTTTTAAAAAATAAAAGAGTTAATTTGTTAGATGATTATTTTCTATTTGAAGCTTCTCCTAAAAAAATAGAAGAATTCAAAACTAAATTTAATTATATTTCTTTTTTTTCTGCTCCAAGTAAAAGTATTTTATTCAAAAAAAATAAAGCTAGTTTAGAATTAGAAAATAAAACTCTAAACGCAGATAAAATATATTGCTTCAGTTCTCCTGATAGAATTTCTGAGGATTTAAAGTTAAAAAATAAAAATCATTGGCAATGGCAAGCTTTTTACTTAAAAGCAGATTTTTCTAAATACACACAAATTATCCCTACTCACTTTGTTTTTTTAAAAAATATTTACTGGCCTTGGTGTTATGATAACCTACTGAGTATTTTTCATCGTCAAGGACTCTTGGAAGTCTGGATGAAAATCAATTCAACAGAAAAACTTTCTCGATTTAAAGAACAAGCGAAAAAACATTTAAATGATTTCTTTAAAGGTTGTCAGTTAAAAACCATAAACAAAGATTTTAAAAAAAGTTTTAAAGTCTATAGTGAAGAATTTTTAAATTTTTCAATAACATAAACTTAT
>JAPORL010000169.1 GCA_026712605.1 Pseudobdellovibrionaceae bacterium
TTTTTTTTAAAAATTTTTTATTTAATTTTCTAATCTCTAAAGAAGAAACAAACACAACAAGCAATTTTTGATCAGCTAATTTAACATTTAATATTTTTTTTCGTACTAAAGCCTTCTTAAAAAAATTAATGCTAGCTTTTATGTTTTTTATAGAAGGCAAACGAAACTTTGTTTGGTTTATAATTTCTATTTTCATAGGCTTTATAAATTTCAATTTAACAAATGGTTTATAACTTCTGTTTTCATGATTTTTATAAACTGTTTTTATTTCTTGAAAGCTTTTCTAAATATTTTTAAACATTCTTCTGCCATAGGCTCTCTAAAAAAATGACCTAGCCTAAGGTATAAAAAGCCTCCTAAAGAGCAAGCAAAAACAAAAACCAAAAAAGAAATTAAAGAATGAGATTGAATGTAAGAAAAAGAAAAAATATTTGAAGAGCTAAAAAAGGAATCAAATAAAATACTCTGTGAAGGACAGCTTTCAGATAGAAATAGATTAAAAAGAATACAATAAAAACGATTAAATAAAAAAGGAATAAAAATCAAACATAGAAATAAAACTACAAGACCCGGAGCTATATTCAAGAGCAAAACAATAACAGGTTTAAAGTGAAGACCTCCTATAAGACGAAGTAAAAAATATATTAAAATTATAAAATAAAAAATTGAAGATAAAGCCGTAGAACTCACTAATCCTTGTAAGCCATAAGCTGGTGTTAAAAAATAAGCCAATATAAAATGAAATGTTACAAATAAGACAGTTCCCATAACCATAAACCAATTTTTGTTGATAGCAAAAAAACAAGAAGACAAGATACGAGAAACAGAGGAAAAAATTAAAACTATACTGTAAATTCTTAAAACTTCAGCTGTTTGAAAGACTGAGGTCTCATCAAACTCACCTCTTCCAAAAAGAATTTGAACTATAGTTTCAGCTTGAATAAAAAATAAAAGAGCGCAAGGCAAAATTAAAAATAGTAGAAAATTCAGATAATAACTGATTGTATCTTTTAGCTCTAAAAGCCCTTTTACTGTGTATCGTCTTGTAAGTTCTGGTATAAGAGCTGTTCCAATACTTACAGCAATTAAGGCTTTAGGGAACTCCATTAAACGATCGCCATAGTAAATATAAGAGTTAGCTCCCTCCTCTAGTTGTCCCGCATAATAAACATTGATGAGCCCAATGAGAGATAAACCCGCTAAACCCAGCATACCCGGTAAAAATCTCTTTCCAATCTTTAAAAGTTCTTTATTTTTTCTAAAATAAAATCTAGGTAGTAAATTTAATCTGAATAACTCAAACAAAACAGGGCAAAGCTGAAGAATACCGCCTATAATGACAGCCCAAGCTAAAGATAAAGAAGGAAAGGGCCACCAATTTTGAGGAAGCCAAGCAAAAACAATGAGGCTGATATTAAAAAAAGCAGGAGCTAAAGCCGGTAAAAAAAAGCGACCAAAAACCTGAGCGACTGACATAAAATAAGAATATAAACTCACAAAAAACAAATAAGTAAAAACCAGTTTTGCAACGACAATAGTTTTTTCCAGCTTGCCTTCTACACTCGCATAAGCAGAATCTCCAAAAAGAAAATTCATAATAGGCTCCATAAAAACCACACCAAAAAAAGTTAATAGAACTGTTACACAAAATAAGAAGCTAAAGAGTTGAGAATGAAGACCTTGAGTTTCCTTTTTTCCTTTTTTTTCCAAATGTTCTGTTAAAGCGGGAGTCACACTAGCTGAAAAAGCCCCCTCTCCTAAAACTCTTCTAAAAAAATTAGGAAAGCGAAAGGCCACAAAAAAAATGTCTGTTTCTGTTTTAGAAAAGAAGTTAGCAATAAATAAATCTCTTAAAAAGCCTAGAATACGGCTAAAAAAAGTTCCTAAAGACATTAAACCCGCCTGCAAACCAACCAAAGCGGTATAATTTTTTTCTTTTTGTAAAAAATCTTTCTTCAAAATGATTGCCTTAAAATAAAAATTTAGGTATGACTCTACAGAATAATGACACTAAGGAGTATATTTTGGCAAACCATAAATCAGCTAAAAAAAGAGTTCGCTCATCAAAAAAGCGAGCTATAGACAATAAAAGAGTTTTGCAAAAACTCAGAAACTTTGAAAAAAGCTTTAAAAAAGACTTAAAGGATAAAAATTTAAAAGTTCTGGAAGAAAGCCTAAAAAAACTGTTTAAATTGTCAGATAAAGCTAAAAAAAGAGGGGTTATTAAAAAAAATACCTCCAGCCGAAAAAAATCTCGCTATTCTATAAAAGTGGCTACAGCTCTAAAAAAATAATTTTAATCTTTATGTTTTATCGGATTCTACTTTTTGTCTCAGCACTGACAGGCTGTTCTTACTTACAAAAGTCTTCAATTCCTATTTCTCTTAAATTCGTAAATGAACAAGTTTTAGAAAAAGAAACTGTTTTTAAAGGGCTTAAAGTTGGAGGGCTTTCTGAACTGGCTTTTGATCAAAAAACAGCTCATCTTATAGCTCTATCTGATGATAAAAAAAAGCACCGCTGGTATGAATTATCTCTTCAAAAAAAACCTAAGTATCATATCAAAATTGTAAAACAAATTTTTCTAAAAAGCCCCAATTCAAAAAAACTCAATCAAAATATGGATCCTGAAGCTATTGTTTTTTATGGAGATAAAGATGTCTTTATCGCTTCTGAAGGACAACAAATTTATAAAGAGCATGAACCCACTCAAATTTTTACTTTCAATAGAGAGGGTTTTTTAAAAGATAAATGGCCTGTTAATCCTGTTTTTTGGCAAGCTACTCCAGAAAACAAGGCAGGCAAAATAGGAACACAGGAAAATAAAGGTTTTGAATCTTTGAGCTTAGATAAAAAAAAGCAAACTTTATGGACAGCGACAGAAAAACCTTTAAAACAAGATCTTATCTTTAAAAATAAATCTCTAGTTCGTTTGACTGTTTTTGATATAAAGAGCAAAAAGATGCTTTCTCAATATCCTTATTTTTTAAAAGACACTAAAGATGGAGGATTAACAGCTTTAAAATTCTTAAAAAACAAAACTTTCATCAGTTTAGAAAGAGCTTATAAAAAGAACAAAAAACAAGGTGTTAATGAAGTGCAATTATTTTTTACAGACTGCCGAAAGGCTAAAGATATCAAAAAATATATAACTTTAAAAAAGAAAAAGATTAAAGCCTGCTCTAAAAAATTGCTATGGTCTTCTTCTCAAATAAAAAATATTAAAGTGGATAACTTGGAGGGATTAGCTTTAATTCCTCATAAGTTTTTAAAAAATCAAAACTTAGACATAAAATCTAACAAACTAAAAAATAAAAAATCCACTAAAAAACAAACTTTAATTTTAGTAAGTGATGATAACTTCAACCCTAAAACACAAAAAACACAGTTCTTGTTTTTTGATCTTGTTGAAAAATAACAACTGAATTTTTATTAGTCTTTTTTAAAAAGATTTAACTACTAAAGAAGTGAAAATCTCTCTTCATATCCCTCTTTAACAAAAAAATAATAAAGATAATTCGCTATGGAAAAATACTATAGCTTGGAAAATAAAAAACTGCCGATATACGAACATTTAGGCTTTTCTTAAAACAAAACTCTGTTAAAAGTTTTTATTTTATAGTTTCTTTTTTGCTCCTCAATAAAGCATGAAGTTTTTTTCCTTTGTAAAAGATGGATTCTTTTTTATTCCTGTAGAGATTCAAGTGGGCTTGCTTCCTGGTTTGCCAGAAGTAAAATTCACTGGATTAGTAGATATGGCTATTAAAGAAAGCGCGACCCGATTAAAATCCGCTTTTAAAAAAAGAGGATTTAGCTGGCCCAATAAACAACAAATCATTATCAACTTATCTCCCGCTTATATCAAAAAAAACAGTCCGGGAATGGATCTCGCTCTAGCAAGCGCTATACTATATAAAACCGGTCAAATTGATTTATCTCATTACCAAAATTCTCATCTTTATTTTTATGGAGAAGTTGATCTAGAAGGAAAAGTCTTAACACCTCAAGATTGGAAGTTTCTTCCAAGTCAAAATAAAACTCTTATTATAGGCTCTTTAGAGGAAGAAAACTACAAACAAACTTTATATTCCGCTAACAATCTGAGAGAGCTTTTTGCAGGAAAAAAATATCCTGCAAAAAACTGGGAAGAGAGATTACAAGCTCCTAAGATACCAGATATTTCTTTTTCTAAATCGGCTGGTGAAATTTTAAAAATTTGTGCTGTAGGAGAACATTCTTTATTATTATGTGGAGCAGCTGGTTCCGGTAAAAGCACTTTAGCCGAACATGTGTATTATCTTTTATCAAAGCCTAGTCAAAAAGCTTTTGAACAATCAGAACAAATTTTAAATCTTTCTCAAAAGTGGAGAGCTTTTATCAATCCCCATCATACAACTAGTCCTTTATCTATGATTGGAGGAGGCTCTCCTCTTTTTTTAGGAGAAATCTCAAAAGCTCATGGAGGGATGTTGCTCCTAGATGAATATTTAGAATTTCACCCTAAAGTTCAAGAAGCCTTAAGAGAGCCTTTAGAAAAAGGAGAGATTAGACTTGTTAGAAAAGGAAAGTGCATGGTTTTTCCCTCTCAGTTCCTTTTAGTCGCTACCAGTAATTTATGCCCCTGTGGAGATTATGAGCCTAATAAATCTTTCCAATGCTCTTACTCTTTAAGACGATGTCAATCTCATTTAGATAGATTGAGCGGTCCTATGATGGATCGCTTTGATTTATTATTTTTTTCTAAAGACTGGAAA
>JAPORL010000121.1 GCA_026712605.1 Pseudobdellovibrionaceae bacterium
CCGGCCGGTCGAACCCGCCGTGCCGTTCGGCCCATGCGCCGAAAGCGCCCCAGCCTGCACCCGGTTCAGCATGTTCAATGCCGGTCTCCTTTCTGCGGGCGAACCGGAACAGTCCGAGGCCAAAGCCCGCCTCGCCGCTGGTGTTCCTGCTGGTTCTGGCCATGAACTCCCGGGCTCCTGAAGGGTGCAGCCTCTCGGCCAGCGGCCGGAGAATGTCCATGGGTCCCTGAATGTCCCCGGACTTGAGCACCAGCACCACCGGTAAGGGAACGCCCTCCCGCCGCAGCCGCTCGGGGTTCTGAGCATAACATCAAACGAAGTTCATCATCTGAAACATCTCCCTTTTTAAGACTAGCTCTCAACTCCTCTCTTATCTCTCCTTCTGTCCTTAAAGCCATAGATAACCTCTCTAAAGCCGTCGCATTTGCTGTAAATCCTCCTTCTTTGTAAATACAAGCTAAACTCTTTAATAGTTCCTGACTGTGATTTAACAAAACCTCCCTCCTCAGCCTTTTAAATACATACTTTTTCTCTTCACAATCAGATATAGCCAAAGTCTTTTCTCCCTCAAAACATAAGGGAAACACTTTTACCAAATCAGCTCTTAAACTCTTATCCTCAGAAAAATGATAATTCTCATCCTTTAATATCTCCTCTTTAAAACAAGAAGTGTCGTCCTTACATTTTTCTTTTAATCTCTTCGCTACTTCTCCAAGCTTGTAAGAATTCAACAAACCTGACCCATTGATACGAGGCTTTTCAAAAAAGTGTAAAGTCGGAAGAGCTGTCTTTTCTAACAAAATCTTAGCCTCTTTTGCTTTGGGATAATAGCCCGATAGCCATTCAAAACCTGCTAAACTCCCTGTCACTAAAGGTGTCGATCCACTATTACCTGAAAACCTTATATACTCTCCCTCTTTTCCAGCCGAAGTGAGCCAAGCATCAGAAGGTGCTAAAATAGAAACTTCCTCTCCGGATTGAGAAAAAGAACTCACAAAGCCACTAGGAGAAAAACTCCCAACAATAATCATATCAAAATCTTGAGAGGCTTTGCTTTTTATATCATCTAATCTATCTGGAAAACGATTTCCTGCAGATGATATAATAACAGGAAGAGAGACTTTAGAAGAGGAAAGCTTTTTAAAAGCTTCATAAATGTCTTCACTCTCAAGCCAGCCCATAGAATTGTTGATATAATGAGGAGCTCTAACTCTATTAAAGTTAATACTCAGATACTCCCCTGGATAGTATGTCTCATATAAATATAAAGGAACAGGCTCAGTAAACAAAGACAAAAATGAATAAGTGAGATAATCCTTTGGGCTAAGAGATTCTATTATTTTAGGGTTTAAAGAAGTTTCTAAAAAAGGAATCTTCCCATCCCACAGCTCTGGCAACACTGCATGTATACCTTCATCTGAAATTAAATTCTTAACTTGAATATTATGATTATCAATTTCATCATCAAAAACTCCAATCCAGTTTTCTATATTAGGGGCTGGAACCTTCTCTAACTCCTCTCTCAATAAGTCAGAGCCTATCAGCTCCTGTGCCCAATAATCAGATAAAGTCCCTCCTTTTAAATCTCTCTTATGCGAAACAATATCACAGGTCTTTAGATTTAAAGCTTTTTCAGTAACTTTCCCTATTTGATCCAATTCTTGATTATTACAATCCTCACACTCAAAATTAAAGTTCGCTTCTGTTTGTTCCAATTTCGCAGGCTCTTTGGCTAAAAGAAAAAAAGAAAAAATAAAAAACAACAAAGTCTTTAAAGCAAAAGTTGATAAAAAAGAAAATTTCAGCCAAGATATAAAAAGAGATAGTTTCATCTAAAGACTCTTTGGATTTTAGATATAAGCTCTAAAATCAAATTATTTATACATTTTTAAGTTTCTTTGTCAAAAACTTATAAAAGAAAATCTCAAAATGAGTTTGGATTTGACAACAATGCAACCACAGGTCGCTTTGTGTCCAATCGCATGTCTGAGTTCTTAGCTTTATATCTTATAAGCTTTTCATACAAAATTAAAAACAGCTGGAAAAATTTCTGAATTGTAAGACAATCAATTGGTGTATTGAGAGCACTTAAATCTAGCTGGCTGAACAGCTCTTTTACTCAATTTATCAAGTGTCTGAGAAATAACAGTATAACCATCAGATTCACCATAATTAATTTCAACTTCCAATTTTGAATCTTTAACATGGTTTGTATATTCTGATTTAATCACTATAGAATAAACACCTAAAAAACCATCTGCTGGACTGACTAAAATTTCAAATCCTTTATTCTCATTAATAGCCCTAGCTTCTGCTGTTATTTCAAAAGGCTCTCCCCATATATCGGCTTGACTGCCATCTAAATTGTAACTTTTTAGATAGCCATTATATTTGGGCTGAATTAAAAATTTAGCTGTTGTTGGTAGTTTATTGTCAACAAATTCTATCTGAACATAACCCTGACTAGACCAGCTATCACAACGCTTAGGATCTCCATAACTCGTCCAAATTCTTTGATACTGAGTTTGTCCAAAAGGGCCTTGTAATAACCTTTTTACACCACAGCGACGGCAACTTTCTAATAAAGTTTTATATTGATTAGTACTGTAAACCTTAAAATGATTTCCATAAACATATCTTGGAGCTGTGTTTATAGAAGGATCTCCAACTACTTGCACAGGACCTTGTGGAAGCTGACCAGCAACAATAGCTGGACTCTTATCACAACTTAATAAAAATCCAATAGAAAAAATTAGAGCAATAAAGTTAATTTTTGATTTCACTTCTAATTTATCGGATAAAGCTCAGATTGGCTTTAATCTTAATAAACTTATTATATAAATGGATTTAAGCGGTTCTTTAGTCCTGTTTTCTTAAGATATTTTTTATTTTTTTAAATTAAAATTTCTATAAAGAGGGCTTGTAATAATATTTAAAGTCTCTTATTAGTTTAAAAATGTTAATTGCTACTTGGAATATAAATGGCTTTCGCGCTTGTTTTAATAAAGGACTTATTAATTTCATTCAAAAATACAAGCCTGATATTTTATGTCTTCAAGAAACGAAAGCTCATCCTGATCAATTAAAAGAAAATCAAAGAAATATTTATCCTTACGAATATTGGTCTATTTGTGGAATAAAAAAAGGTTATTCTGGCACTGCCATTTTTAGTAAAAAACCAGCTTTCAATATCTCTTATGGAATGAATATTAAAAAGTTTGATTGGGAAGGAAGAGTTGTCATCTTTGAACATAAAAATTTTATTTTAATAAATATCTACTTTCCCAATGGAGCTTTAACTTTACAAAGACATCTTTTTAAACAAGAATTTTTAAAAAACCTTCCAGTATTTTTAAAAGATTTAAAAATTAAAAAACAAAAAGAATTGATTATTGTTGGAGATTATAATGTAGCCTATAAAGAGTTTGATGTTCATTCACCTAAAACTCTGCAAAATACAAGTGGCTTTCTCCCTGAAGAAAGACAATGGTTTGAAGAGTTTTTAAAAAAAGGTTATGTGGATGTCTATCGCCATTTTTATCCCAATAAAAAAGAAGTCTACACTTGGTGGTCTTTAAGAGAAAAAGCAAGAATTAATAATAAAGGCTGGAGGATTGATCATATTTGCGTAACACAAAAACTTGTGAAACAAATTCAAACAATAAAAATTTTAGATAAACAACTTGGCTCTGATCATTGTCCTGTAATTATGGATATCAAAATTTAATCCTTATTTTTTATAAAAATGCATTGAAGCCCTAACAAAATTGATGAACTTATATCAAATTATCTGGATAGATATTTTGAACTTTTAGAAAGTTTTCTATAATAAAAAAGTTTCATAAAAAAAACTTTCTAATCACGATAGAAGAGCGGGTCAGCTCTGCTTTTCCATTAATGGCAGAATAATTCACTAACTCTCTTCTCCACTAACAAAAGAATAACTCTCCAAGCCACTTTCCCACTGCTCCTTTTTCCCTTTAACAAAAGAATAACTCAGCAACTCCCTTTCCTACTAAAGAATAACTCACTCACTCTCTTTCCCATTGATAACAGTTTGTTTTTTGTTTAAACTTATTTAAAGTTTTGATAATCAATTACTTATTTTGAAAGCTAAAAAAACTGACGATACCCGTGTCTTCGGCATTTTTTTGCAACAAATCAGCTTTAAATCCTCTCTAATTTTAAGTATTTACTTTGCTACTTTAATATTTAAAAGCTCTTGTTTTTAAAATCTAACTTTTAAACAACTCAGTTTTTAAATAAAAAAAGGATTAACTTATGAATAAACAAAAAGAAACTACTCAACAAAATAAAAAAACAGACCAAGTAACAACAAAGTCTCACAATATAAAAAAAGCTGTATTTAGCCATGACATATTTTTTAAAGACACTTTTTCTAATCTAAAAAGAGCAAGAAAGCTTGTTGAGTTTGTTTTATCAAAAGAGGAGTTGTTAGTTTATGATATAAAAAAACTCAGGATAGAAAAAGAGAGTTTTAAAGAAAGCCGTAAAGCTGATCTTATAATATCTCTTCCTTTTAAAAGAAATAATAATCAAATAACTAAAATTTTTATTTTATGTGAGCATAAAAGCCATTATAATAAAGGTCTTTTTGAACAAGTTTTAGACTATATCATTTTACTTAGAAAATGGCTTATAAAACAAACAGGTCATGCTCCTCTTATAATCCCTGTTTTATTTTATCATGGGGCAAAATCTATCAAGTGGTCAAACT
>JAPORL010000105.1 GCA_026712605.1 Pseudobdellovibrionaceae bacterium
TTCATTCATTTTTTCTTCAGACTGCTCATCCAGACCTCTAATAATATTTTTCAATTTAAAACGAGATTTTTTTAAATGCTCTTTAAAGCGAAGCACCTCACAAACTCCAATGGGGCATAACAAAATAGTTTTCATAATTTTTCTTTCCCCTTTTTCAATATTTTTGGAAATTAAAACTTCTCCTTTTCTGTCTAATAAAGAAACCCCTCCAATCTTTCTAAGATAAAGTCTTACAGGATCATGCACCCTGCTAAGGCTTGGCTTTTCCTCTGTTTCAGCTCCTTCTGATCCAAAAATATTAGATTCCGATTCTTCTTTTTGTTTTTCTCTAACTCTTTTAATTCTAACAACAATACCTTTTTTATTAAGAGTTTCCATAAGTTCAGTTAAAATGTTGGGATGAATAATCTCTGGAGAAAAAGCTTCATTGAGCTCTCTAGCATAAATAACTTCTTTTTTAAAAAATCCCTTTTTCTCTAAGTTTAAAAATTCAGAATCAAAAAGTTTTTTTTGACTGGCTAAACTTAATTTTTTAATTTCTAATTTAGACTGCATAATAACCTCCTAAAGATTTTCTGATGAATCAAGTCTTTGTTTTGTTAATTGAAACACTTTTTCTAAACTCTTAATATCTTCCTGATTATTTATCTTCATACTGGCTAATAACTGATTAGCTTCTGCCTTTTTTTTCCTTTTATTTAAAAAACCAATACAATCTTTAAAAATCTTTTTCTCTCCTTTTAAATCACTTTCACTAAATATCGGATAATTGGATTTAAAAATTAAATGAGTCTCTAGTATTTCATTCAAAATTATATGGGTTATTTGATTTAAGCTCACAGATTTTTTATATCTGTCAATTAAAATATTAAAAATAGTAGTGATTTCTTTTGTTTGTAAATAAGAAATAATATTTTGATCAATAAAAGATTTTAAAAAGTCTTCAGAATCTAAACATAAAACTAATAATAGTTTTTCTGAATCTAAAGCTCTAGCTATTGAAATTCGCTCGTTTTTTGTATCAGAAATAACTTCTTGTTTAGGATAAGAGGATATAAAAGTTTTAACTCCTTTTTTGATCTTTTCTTCCAAAGTTTTTTCCAAAAGTCGCGCATCTGTCCCAAAAAGATCAAGAAGTCTTTGTTTATAAATAAGCCTCAATGATTTATCTTGAACTTGTGATAAAAAAGGTATCATTTCTTCCATTAAATACAAATTGTCTTTTTTCTGTTTTTGTTTTCTTTTTAAAATAAAAAAGAACAGATCTTGAGCCGAGTCCAAGCTCTCTTTGAAAGCCTGCCTGCCGTTCAAACGAATAAAATCATCAGGATCAACTCCTAAAGGTAAAGATAAAATTTTTACTTTTAAACCCTCTTTTAATAATAAAGGCAAACTCCTTTCACTGGCTTTTAATCCCGCCTCATCTCCATCAAATACAAGAATCACTGTTCCTACATAGCGTTTTAAAAGTTTAGCATGAAATTCTGTAAAAGCTGTACCTAAAGTCGCTACTGTATTTTGAAATCCATTTTGCCATAAAGCTAAAAAATCAGTATAACCCTCAACTAATAAAACAAAAGAGTTTTGCCTAAGATAGCGAGCTGATTCATTAAGACCATAAAAAATCTGTCCCTTATGAAAAATTTTTGACTCTTTAGAATTAATGTATTTAGGAAGAGAATCATCTAAAACTCTAGCTCCAAAACCAAGCACTTGCTTTTTTATGGATACGATAGGAAAAATAAGCCTATCCCGAAAAGTATCATAAAAGTTCCCACTTGTAGAGTGGTTAATCAAACCCAGGTCTTTAGCTAAACGCTGTTCTTTTGAATTTAAAAAAGAGAGTAAAGAATTACTTTTAAGCGCATAACCTAGACGAAATTTTTTAATAATCTGTTTTGTCCATGCTCTTTTTTTTAAATAAGCTCTTACAGAATGAGTAGCAGGGCTTTGTTCAAGCTGTTTTTCAAACAAGCTACAAATTTTTTCACTTAATTCAAAATAATCTGGTTTTGTTAAATCTTTTTTAAATTGAGTGGTTTTTGGCAAACTTAAACCCTTTTTGCGGGCAAGATATTCCACAGCCTCTGTAAAACTCATGCCTCTTTGTTTTTGCAAATAAGTAAAAATATTCCCCGAGTTTTGACATCCAAAACAATGGTAAAGTTGTTTGCTGGCAGATACAGAAAAACTGGGAGTTTTTTCATTATGCTCAGGAAAAGGACATAATCCCATAAAACGATCCCCTTGTCCTTTTAATACAGTGTCTTCGCTGATTAAAGCAACCAGATCACTTGAAAAACAAAGCTGATCTATAAAATCATTAGGGTAGTAGCTCATAATTATAAATTAGACAGTTCTTCCCGAACCATTTGTGACAAAATTTTTCCTTCAGCTAAACCTTTTGTTTTTGCCATAACTGTCTTCATAACAACTCCCATATCTTTAATAGAATTAGCTTTTGTTTCGGCAATCACTTCAATAACTACTTTTTTTAATTCCTCAGAAGATAAGCCTTCTGGCAAATAAGATTTCAATACAGAAATCTGAAACTCTTCTTCTTTTACCTGATCGCTATAACCTGCTTTTTTGTAATGCTCTAAAGATTCATTAATTTGTTTTATTTGTTTTTTTAAAACAGATATTACATGCTCATCTGTCAAATCTTTAGGACGAATTTCAATTTCCTTATTTTTAATCGCAGAGTTTATAAAGCGCAAAATTTTAACTTTCGCCTTATCTCTTTGCTTCATGGAAGCAGAAAGCTCTTCTAAAATTTTTTCTTTTAAAGACATGTTTTAATCCTTTGATTATCTACAAGATAAGCTATAACAATTTTTTAGTTTATTCTTAAGAAAAAAAGCGTGTTTTTTTAAAAGCCCTTTTACGAGCCATTAATGATTTTTTCTTTCTAGCTAAGCTTGGCTTTTCAAAAGCCTCTCTTTTTTTAATTTCCGATAAAATACCCAATTTTTCACAGTTTTTTTTAAAACGACGGAGGGCATATTCTAAATTATCGCCTTCACTCACTTTAACTTTTGGCATAAAACATCACCCCCTTTAAACGAATGCTATAACAAATTTCATAAAAATAAACAAGAAACTTTTCCACAAAAAACAAAAATCTATTGAGTTTTTTTACTCATTTCGCAAATTAAATTGAGACAGATTTTATAAAAAATTATAATTTAATTTTCAAAAAATCTGTCGTCTTGACTTTTTAAACATTCTAAATGAAAATAACATCTATGAAGGTTTTTAAGCTAGCTTTTATTTTTCTTTCTCTTTTAATGTGTATAAATTGCGATAAACCAAACCGGTTTACCGGAGTAGGGGTTCCTGTAACCCCTCAAATACAGCCTCAATTTCCCCTCAATCAGCAGGCTCTAGTCCTACAAGCATGTCAATTTTATAAAGCCCAGTCTTTGATTTTAAATTGTAATGAAGAAAAAGATTTTTTTAATGTTTCTCTTCAAAATGAAAGAAATATTATAGCTTCTGTGTGTTTAAAACAAGCTTTCTCTAGTGTGTGGGGGACTAACTTTAGCCCTTCTCCTTATCTCTATGATCCTGAGGCTAATAAATCCTCTAATTTTAATTGGCATTTTAGATTAGGAAACATACAAAAGGGATCGGCTTCAGCTTTTCCGCCTAATGCTATTGAAATTCAATACCTACAGCTTTTAGATCAATTTAAACAAGGTGTTGATGCCAACCAACTGAATCAATGTTTAGGGGGAAACTATCCTCATACCAGCCCTATCATTTTTAGCACTGCTTTGGGAATGATAAAACTGGGTCATTTAGAGCCAGAAGTGTTTTTTAAGTGCTATAAAGATCAGTTAGAAGCCTATAGAATAAAAAACTCCTGCCCTCTTTAATGTCTTTTTCAACCTTATTAAAATAATACATCTATTAACAAATGAAATTTCATAAAATAGATGATTTTTTTATGAATCTCGCTCTTAAAAAAGCGAGCGAAGCTTTTAAAAAAAAAGAAGTGCCTGTAGGAGCTGTTTTAGTGAAAAAGGGAGAGCTTATAAGTACAGCCTGCAATTTAAGAGAAAGTAAAAAGAACCCCACAGGACATGCTGAAATTTTAGTTATTGAAAAAGCCAGTAAGAAACTTCGCTCTTGGCGTTTAGAAGACTGCCAACTTTATGTCAGCCTTGAACCTTGTTTAATGTGTATAGGAGCTATTATACAAGCTCGCATTCCTGAGCTTATTTACGCTTGCCCTGATTTAAAAACAGGTTTTTCCTCTTACTACAAATTAGATAAAAAAACGGAGTGGAAACATAAAATAAAAATAAGATCAGGGCTTTGCTCTCAAGAAAGTTCTCTGTTATTAAAAGAATTCTTTAAAAAACTGAGAGCCTAATTCCTTTAGCTGAAAAGCTTTAAACCTTGACAAAAGATGTAAAAAACAGCTACAAAAATTTATCCAAGGGGGTGTAGCTCAGCTGGGAGAGCATCTGATTTGCATTCAGAAGGTCGCAGGTTCGATCCCTGTCACCTCCACCATTAGTTTTTTCTATTAATTGAATTTAGAAAACAGATTCCGTCTGGTCTGAAAAGGCTTAAAGTTTTAATGGCTTAAAACTTTATAGATTCCTCACGAGGCGGAATCCAAGATCGAATAACCTATGGTCAGGAGGAAAAAAGACTTAAATTTAAAAGCTTAGAAGCTCCATTTTATCCTGATTTCGCCGATT
>JAPORL010000167.1 GCA_026712605.1 Pseudobdellovibrionaceae bacterium
AAGAACTGGGTTTTGAAGATTTCTTACAGTTACAATCTCTACTTGAAGTAGAACACCCCACAGGTCTCACTAAAAACCAAAATATAGAAGATATAATTTCTTCAGTTTCAGAATTATTAGAATCGGTAAACGAAATAGAATCTAAACTAAATAAAGATTCTTATTTTAAAACTCTAAGAATTAGACCCTTATCTATACTAGAAGCTCCTTATAGATCCTGCATGGGAGACGACTGTGCCAGTCAACTTTATTTTGAAGAAGCCTTTGACCCTAATTTTCATTACTTTACACTAACAGATAGAAATAATAAATCTTTTGGACAAATTACAATTGTTTTAGGAACTTCAAAAAAAGAAGGTAAAGAAATAAAAACTGCATTCCTAGATAAAATACAAAATGTTCCTCTTGATCTCATTAAACCTATGCTGAAAGGGATTCAATTCAGCTTGAAAGAGAAAGACTATATATTGGGTATCCCAAAAGATACTACCGGTTTATCTAATAGATTTTCCATTACCGAGCATGTTAAAAGCAAATTTATCTCTAATTCCACACAAATTTTAGAAGATTTTTTTCCACATAGCCATCAATATGAATTTAAAAAAGGATATACTAGAGCTTATAACAAATTAAGCTTAGTAGAAATATCAGAAGTAGCAACAAATATAAACTATAAGATTACAGCTGGTGATTTAAATGAACCCAAATGGGCTCCTAAAGAGCTCAGCGCCAAAAAAATATTTGAAAAAATTCTACCACTCCAAAACTCAACAGATGAAAAAGATCAAATTACATTTATAACTGAGCTTTCTTCTTTATATGAAATAAAAGATCTAAATATTGATCTTACTTTTATTAAAAAGTATTTAATTAATAAAATGAAAGATCAAAATTTATCTTTTAAACTGAGAAAATTTGCTTTTTTTTATTCAATTGAATTTTTTTATAACCAGTATTTTTTAAGTGATAAAAATTTTTTAGAAAACCTTCTAAAACATTTTTCACAAAAAGAAGAACAAATAATATTAGGAGAATTAAGTAATTGGAAAAAATCTTCAAATCAACTCAAAAAGGAATTTATATACAATTTTACAATAGATTTTTTTCTGGATCATAAAACAAAAAATATTAATCCAAAATTGAAGAATATTATAGATGTAAATTCAAGAAGAGGAGATTTTGACTCAACTATCCTAATGGATTTAATTAAAAGAAGAAATATAACAGCTGTGAATAAAATTCTTAAAGAAGATGTTGATGTCAATGCTTTAGATAATCATGGTCAGAGAGCTTTACAGATAGCTGTTCTAAATGAAATTGATGAAATAGTTGAAGCGCTTATTCCTTATGTAGAGAATATTAATGCAAAAGATAGGCATGGATACACAGCTTTACATCTGGCTATTAAAAAGAGAAATAAAAAAATAGCTGACACTCTTATTCGTCATGGAGCGAATGTGAATTTAAAAAATATCTATGGAGATGGGACTTTACACATGGCTATTCTAACTGGAGATAATGATATAGTTGAAGCGCTTATTCCTTATGTAGAGAATATTAATGCAAAAGATAGATATGGCAAGACACCTTTGGATATTGCTATTGAAAAGGGATATGATGAAATAATTAAAACTATTCGGTATTATATAACTAATATTAATTCAGGAAATAAATTTGTAAATACGCCTATTGATCAAGAAAAGATTGTAACAATACGCAATATTTTAAAAAATCACAAAGTTAATAATAATATTAGCCCTATTAGGCTTAAAAAAAATTATGGTATGAAATAATAAGATTAAAGATCTAGAATCTAAAACAGGCTCTACAAATTTAGAGCAGTTTGCAAAAACCTCAACAAATCCAACAACCGTATTAAAAATAATTTATTTAAAACTAAAAAATTTGCTTTTTTTCTTCAATTTAATTCAATACAGCCTTACTGAAATAATTTTTACAGGGGAAAGCTAATGAGTTTAATTTTTGAGCTTCAATTATCTGAAGTAAATCTGTCTGCTTGAAGTACTTAGCGGCTGTTTTTGCAGTCCAGCCGGCTTGATTGGGAATATCAGTCCGAGCTCCTCTCTCTAAAAGTATTTTAGCCTTATCATGGTTATTTCTTAAAATAGCTATAACTAGGGCTGTATCTCCAAACTTACTTACTGCATTAATATCGTAGTCCAGATGCATCAAAAAAAGAAAGACCTTTATAGTAGCCTTAGAATATGAGGCTTCCATTAAAGCTGTTCTTTCATGAAGAGTTTTTTTATAGGGATCAGCTCCTGCTCGTAATAAAAATTTGAGGATTTCTATATTATCTGTTTTAGCTTGTAGAATAAAAGCTGATTCTCCTTTTTTATTAGTGAGTTCTATATCAGCCTTTTCATCTATAAGAAACTCAGCTATAGCTTTTGTTTTAGTTATCATAAGAGCTGAGTTTCCATTATAATCTACTGCATTGATATCAGCTCCGTTTTTTAGGGCTTCTTGAACTCCTTTTAAATCTCCTTCACTTGAGGCATTAAGAAGTTTTTTATTTTGTATGAGTTTGTTCCTAAGTTCTTTTTTCTCATAATAATTATTTAAAATAGAATATTGATAAGATTTACAAGCACTTAAACTAAGAAAAAGACTTAAGAAAATAAGCCTAAATCTCCTGTTTTTTAAACACATAGCGATTTTACTATCAAATAAAATAAAAAAAGACAACAATTACTATCATTAAAAATGTAAATTTTACAGAGTATATACAAGATAATTCTTTAAAAGAAGCGGTCAATCAACCCAAAAAAATAGCTTATGTTACTAAATTTAAAAAAGATGAAAAAGATTATCTTGTTAGTTCTGGCTTTTATTTAGAATAAGTAAAAATCATAGTCAGAACTTTAACTTGTCAAGATAACACTCACTACTCTAAACTAATTAAAATAAATTACAAAAAATGAAATTTATCTTTTTTATTTTTTATTGTCTTCTTATACCCACAGGTTTTAATAAGCTTTATGCCCATCCCACTACTTATGAAGGTGGATTTTCTATTATGTCTGAGATGAGTAAAAAAAAACAAGAAACATTACTGATTTACTCATCTAAATATTGGTTAGGAACAGGCTTAGTTTTTATAAAATATCCTGAAATTCCTTATTTGCTCAGCTCACAAATTGGCTTTCTTATAAAAAGATGGAATCTCCCGTCAGCACAGGGAAATATCTATTTTTTTGGAGGTTTAGCTCATTTTTTAGAAAATAAAACTAGACTTATATATCGTTTAGGAGGACAATTAGATTATGAAACTAGAAGAATCTATAGTTTTATAAAATATACTGAACATAGGTTTTTTGAAAATAATAAAGAGATCCAAGATGAATTAAATTTAGCCTTTGGTGTTGCTCCTTATGTGGCTGAGTTTGATGAATTAAATTCTTGGATAATTGTTAAAGTTGTAATAAGCGATCGCTTTAATAAAAAAAGTTATGTTTCTTTGCTTAGATTTTTTTATAAAAATTTTTTATGGGAGATAGGTCAAAGCTTAAATGGAAATCCAGAGTTTAATTTTATGATTAGGTTTTAAAAAAGTGTTATGAAAAAAATTTATCTCATTCTATTTTTATTTATATCTTTACCAGTCCTTTCTAAACCCGAGTCAAATAATACTCCCAAAAATGATATTATAAAATATTCAAAAGTAATCACAGTTCATGGTATGGTTTGCGCTTTTTGCGCAAATAGCCTTGAAAAGAAATTCAAAAAAGAACAAGCAGTCGATCAAATAGAAGTTGATCTTACAACTAAAAAAGTCAGTATTCTATTTAAAAAAGAACAATCAATAAAAGATGCAAAACTTAAAGAGATTGTTACATCTGCAGGATTCAAAGTCTTAGAAATTCAGTCTCCGTCTTAATACACTCTAAAGTGATTTTGAATTAAAAATAAAAAAATGAAATCAATAATTAAAAATAAGGTATTGTTTGCTTCCTATCTTTCATTATTTACTTCTTTTGGAACTTTATTTTGTTGCGCTTTGCCAAGCTTACTGGTTGCAATTGGCATGGGAGCCACATTTGCAGGTTTAATTGGAATTGTTCCTCAATTAGTATGGCTTTCAGAAAATAAAATTTTAATTTTTTCTCTTTCAGGAATTTTGATCTTAATTAGTTCTATACTTATTTATTTAAACCGTAGCGCCTCATGTCCAATAGATCCTGAACAAGCTAAAGCTTGCGCAAGCAGTAGAAAATGGTCTATAAGAATTGTAATATTGTCCTCTGTCTTTTGGTTTTTTGGTTTTGTCTTTGCTTTTTTAGTTCCTTTATTTTTTATATAGAAAGAATATGTTTTTTTACAATCAGTTCAAAAATCTGAATAATTTTTTCTTAAAATTTAAAATAAATATTAATCAAAAAATCTCTATTACAATCAGTAAACTACAGAAAGATGGTTGGGATAAGCGGATTTGAACCGCTGACCTCTACCATGTCAAGGTAGCGCTCTAACCAACTGAGCTATATCCCATTTTTAACTTTAATTATACTATTTTTCATAACATATAAACAATATCATACACAAAATATACAAACATAACTCTCATGCACTATACAAATAATTCTCACACACTATATAAATAATTCTCACAAAAC
>JAPORL010000251.1:0-2776 GCA_026712605.1 Pseudobdellovibrionaceae bacterium
CCCAAAAAACTCAGGCCAACCCTGCCACTCTTTTTTATAGACTAAATCTGGTCTAGTAGGAAAATTTATAGGCCTCTTGTCTGAGTTTTTCCACTTACGAAACTCAGTAACTGTTCTGATACCCTGAGACCTGATAAACTCTCTCGCCTCTTCATAGCTCATCCAGTCTGTCCCAAAAAAAATTTTCCAACCTTGCCACTTTTCCTTATAGACTTCATCTGGCTTAGTGGGAAAATTTATAGGTCTATTTTCTGATTTTCTCCATTCACGAAACTCAGTAACTGTTCTGATACCTTGAGACCTGATAAACTCTCTCGCTTTCTCATAGCTCATCCAATCTGTACCCAAAAAACTTTTCCAACCTTGCCACTCTTTCTTATAGACTATATCGGGCTTAGTGGGAAAATTTATAGGTCTATTATCTGACTTTATCCATTCACGAAATTGATCCTATGTGTGAATGTTTTGAGACTTTATAAACTCTTTTGCTTTTTCATAGCTCATCTAGTTTGTTCCAAAAAAAATTCTCCAACCTTGCCAAAATTCTTTATAAAACCTATCAGGATTTGAAGGAAAATTCGCAGGTCTTTTTCCTTCCCGTTTCCATTTGCGATAAGCTATTTCTGATTTTATTCCTTGTTTTTGAATAAAAGTTTTTGCCTCCTCATAACTCATCCAGTTTTTAATAGTTCCTAAAAATTCAGGCCAACTGATCCAGTCTTCTTTGTAAGTAACTTGGGGATGAGAAGGAAATCTCATAGGTCGCATTCCCAACTTGCTCCAATTAGAAAACTCTGTATAAGAGCGAATACCCTCGGCTCTAATATACTCTTTCGCCTCCTCATAACTCATCCAGTTGCCACTCCTCATAATCTTTCTTTTTACGCTACTCCTTTGAGTTGAGCTTTTTTTTCGTTTTTTTCTTATATAAGTGGTTTTTTGATTTTTAGAAACTGACTTCTCTTTTCCATAATTTGATTCAGACTCAACTTCTAAATCTTCAATTTCTAAATAAGATTGTTTTTTTATTCTTTTTAAAATAGATTTCTTTTTTACACCGGCATCTTCCACTCCTAAAAAATCTTCCCAGCTCGTCCATTCTTCATACACTTTATGTGGTGTCAAGGGAAGTTCTATCTGTTTATCTTCTAATAAAACAAACTTAAGAAATTCATTTCTTGTTTTGATATTAAGTTGTTTTACAAACTCTTGAGCCTGTTTATAATCTATCCAGTTGTGTAAGTTATACTCTTCTTCATATTTTCTAGATTTCATTTTAGAGAAAGTTTGATAACATTTTTCATTCTCAGAGGCTAAACTTAAAAAACTAAATCCAATCGCAAATAAAAATATAAAGATATAAATCAAAATTTGAAAAAATAAATTTTCTCTAGGCATTCTAAAATGCATATAATAAAATCAAAAAAATCTCCTTCAAATTAATAAAAATTAAATTTTCAGAACTATAGAATATATTTTCTTAATTGACTTCTATATTGATTATGATTTTTGTATTGCTTATTTTTTATGATGTATTTTTTATATTACAAAAAAAACTTTGTTATTCTTAAAAAAAATTAAAATGTTTTTTTAAAGAATCAAATTATAAAAATCTAATTTGATTGTTTAAAATTTTGGTAACAGATCTGTGTATTTGGTGAATTATCCCTTGCGCAACTTTTACCATCGCTATAGTATTTCTTTTCACAAAAATATTTTCATAAAGACCAAAAGGACAAACTGCTGTGCCATAGATATAAGTCTTTCCATTACATTTAAAAGATTGTGTACCTAGAAAATCCCAGTTACAAAACCCATTTTTGCCAATGGGTTACTGATTTGGATTTACTGGTTGAGAGTTCTGCATTTGCTGATAACAAAGCTGAGTAGCTGGTAATTTATTATTTGCCAAACAGCCCCTACCATCACTTTTATATTTCTGTTCACAAAAAATGTTTTCATAAAGACCAGAAGGACAAGCCGCTGTGCCATATATATAAGTTTTTCCATTGCATTTAAAAGACTGTGGACCTACATAACCCCAGTTACAAAATTCAATGTTACTAGCTAGATTTCAGTTTTCATTTTGATTTTCAGAAAGCTTTTTATAATCAACTGTTGAACAAGATAAAACTGTTGAAAGGATAAAAAATAATAAACAGGAGAAGCTTATATAATGTAGCCACTTTATCTTTTTATAATATAAACCCATATAGCCTCCTATTAATTAATTTAATTTACAATAGTAATTAAAAAATTTAAAAATGGTATTATCTGCCAGGAGTAACAGGTAAACTGCCATCAGAACTTCTATTTGGAGTACTACCTGAAGGACTATGATTAGGAGCAGTAGAACCCCCAGTAATATTTGTGGCTAAATTAAAACCTGTATTGAGACCTCCACTAATCCCTAAAAAAGAAGAGCTAACACCTCCAGAAGCGACAGCCTGAATCTGTTGTTGAATTTTAAACATCTCTTGAGTTAAACCACCTATGACTTGTTGCCTTTGCATCCATTCTTGTTGAATAGATTGCTGATGTTGAAGCCAAGCTTGTTGGGCTTTTACTTGAGCCTGCATTTGAGCTTGTTGAAGTTGTATGTAATTAGCATATTGTTGCTGAGCTTGAATTTGTGCTTGAGCATAGGGGCTAAAGCCAGGATAAGCTCCAGGAAATGCGCCCGGTATCTGAAAACTTCCTTGAGCATAGGGATTAATTCCGGGAAATGCGCCCGGTATCTGAAAACTTCCTTGAGCATAGGGATTAATTCCGGGAA
>JAPORL010000251.1:2800-4629 GCA_026712605.1 Pseudobdellovibrionaceae bacterium
CTTGAGCATAGGGATTAATTCCGGGAAATGCGCCCGGTATCTGAAAACTTCCTTGGCCATAAGGACCGAAAGGAGCATAAGCAGAAGACCCACTATTGAAACCAGGGGTGCAAGCATAGTTTCCAAGCACAGAGTTTCCGCCAGCAATACCATAAATTCCATTTGCAATAAAAGGAAGACCTAGTGTCGCTCCAGCCCATGAAGGTCCTGCTGTTCCAAGAGACTCAAAACCTTGTCTTAATCTTGTATTATTAATAGATTCAGCTCCACTTCTTCCCGCTCTATATCCAAAGTAGCTTAATGCACCACCAGCTAAAATAGAAAGAGCATTTCCAACAATTTGTCCTGTTGTAGGTTTATCTAATTCTCTTAATTCATCTAAACATTCAAAACAAAGACCACCAGCCTCTGTTTCATCTTCCTCAACCAAACCCAAATCTATATCTAACTGCCTATCTTGTAGTGCTAAAAGCCTATCTTCTATTAATTCTTCTTTTGAATCTAAATCTTCTAAAACTGATAAATATTTACTTATATTTTTTATGGCTCTTTCACACTCTTTTTTATTATCAGAAAAGTCTTTACAAAATCCAGATTCACTTATTCTTCCATTGCTTTTGAAATATTTATTAGAATCTGCACTCCATGGCATAGGGCAAGTTGAATTACCACATGGATCTTCCCATTCATCCTGTTCAGATTCCATATAGTCTGAAATAAGATTTGCTACATCACTATTATCACCGACATCACTACCATTAGAATCTTGTCTTAATTTACTATATAAATTATTTGATCTAAGAGAATTACTCAGTTCATCTTTTAAATCGTCTAACTTTTCTTCCAGTTTTTCTCTATTTTTAGTTATAGCCGACAGCTCTTTTTCTTTAGCCTTTATTTGAGCTGAAAGAGATTTTGTTTTTGATTTTCCTGCTAGTAAAGCCGCCTCCTCTAAAGGATGCAAACAAACATAAGAAAAACTAGGATAAGTCCAAAAAATTAAAATGAAAAAAAATTGTTTTAACATAAAACTCCTAAAAACTTTTTATACTATACCAAATTTTTAGATCTTTATTATAAGCTTTTTATAATTAAAATTGAGCTTACAAATTATCAAACAAGACTAAAATCCTGATTATTTCCTTTTTACTTAAAAATACCTCACATTATGACCAAAACCATGCCCATGATTATACACATGCCCATGAGAATTAACAGTAGGAGTGCAAACCCAACCCCCTGTAGGAGTACTAGCTCTGGTCAAACCATATATACCATTAGCCATAAAAGGATATCCAGCACCGATTCCTGTTAAAGAAAATCCATCATTAAGAGCAGGATAACCTTGATTAATCCTGAGCATATTGGCATTCCTTTGAGCGCTTTGTCCTATTTTATAACCAGCAATTGAAAGCCCAGTTCCCGCAAGAAGCCCTAAAGTTTTACCTAAAATTTGACCTGTAGTAGGCTGACTGGCTATTATGGTTCTTTTCAAACAATCAAAACAAACTCCACTGGCCTCTGTTGTGGAATCGTCTTCAGATGTTAATAAACTTTCCCATTGTTTTTCCTCTAAAGAATCCAATTGATCTTCCAGTTTTTCTAGTTGTTTAGCTCTTTTTTGCAAATTGCTTAAAGCTTTTTTACAGGCTCTTTCATCCCTTGCATATTCATCACAAAAGCTAGAATCTACTCTTCCATTTGATTTAAAAGCTTTACTTTTTTTCCATTTGGGACAATCTGGTTTGTCAGTTTTACTTTCAGGAGGACGAGTAGGACAAACTTTTGTATCTTCAGTATCAGGCTTTGTTCCTTCACATTGACAGCCT
>JAPORL010000192.1 GCA_026712605.1 Pseudobdellovibrionaceae bacterium
GCGATTTAAGTTTTGTTTGTTTATCTATTATATCATTTAAATTTTGTGCTAATCCATTTATCAATCCCTGATCTAATCTATCTCCTGTACTTACTTCCCTAGACATTACTGTCAATTTGTATGCCAATGCTTTCCTCAATTCTTTCTCTTTATTTTGTGCTTTGAGCAATTCTTCTTCCGTTTGCTTTATTGTTTGTAAATGGTTTTTACATTCAAGCGAATCCAGATGCAAGTTCCGATCATGACTTTCAAAGCCTTTCTCTAATACTGGTAGAGGTTTGTCTCCTAAAGGATTTGTATCAGAAGCTTCTGAAAAAGATAAAATTGCAAATAAAGTAAAAATAAGTTTCATAATCTATCTCCTTTTTTATACTAGATTAAGTTATTAATTTTGACTCGTCAATAGCTATTCTAGGTTTTAAATAGGTCTTTAGTTTTATTTTGGTATATTTCCAGTTAATTCAAATCCAAACTCTTTTTAGATTTTGTGTTAAAAGCTTGTAAGATACAAAGCTAAAAACTTTGGAAATGCGTTTTGCAACAAAGCACCTTGCAGGTGCTATTCAGTTCAAATCCGAACTCGTTTTTAAGTTTGTATCTTACAAATTTTTAATCAAAAAAATTAAATAGGAATAAATAAGATTTAAAATCTTAGACATGCTTTTTCATAAAAAGCGACCTGTAATCGCTACTCAGTTTAAATCTGAACTCTTTATTTATTGCTTTTATAACTTTGAAGGAATAAAAAAATTAAAACTTATTAGCTGAATTTAAGCTCATAATTACCCATTTTTCTCTATTTTTTTTAATTTCAATGTTTTTTTCTAAAAAAGATCTAAAAAACTTGACTTCTTTAAATAAAAACCACTAATTGATTCCACATAAAAAATAAAGGAGGTTATTATGATGTCAGTTACACCATTACACGATAGAATTATAGTGAGAAGGTTGGAACAGGAAACTAAAACCACAGGTGGTATTATTATTCCTGATACAGCTAAAGAAAAGCCTTTAAAAGGTGAAGTTGTTGCTATAGGAAAAGGTCGTGTTAATGATGAAGGAAAAACCCTTCCCCTAGATGTAAAAAAAGGAGATAAAGTCCTTTTTGGTAAATATGCAGGAACTGAATTTCAATTAGATGGGGATGAGTACTTGATGATGAGGGAAGAAGACATTTACGGAATTTTAAACTAATTTAATTTTTTAATAAAAAGGAGGAAAAATGAGTAAAGAATTAAGATTTAGCACAGAAGCTAGAAGCTCTATAGCTAGAGGAGTTAATATTTTATCTGATGCTGTAAAAACCACTTTAGGTCCCAAAGGGCGTAATGTGGCGATTGAAAAATCTTTTGGCGCTCCTGTTATCACAAAAGATGGTGTTACAGTAGCTAAGGAGATTGAGCTTAAAAACAAGTTTGAAAACATGGGAGCTCAAATGGTAAAAGAAGTTGCCAGTAAAACCAACGATGAGGCGGGAGATGGCACAACTTCAGCAACTATTTTGGCTCAAGCGCTTTATAATGAAGGTCTAAGGTATATCAGCGCTAATCACAATCCTACTCAAATAAAAAGAGGGATTGATAAGGCTGTTGAAAAAGTGACTGAAGAGCTTAAAAATCTTTCTCAACCTGTAAAAGGGAAAAAAGAGATCACACAAGTAGGAACTATTTCAGCCAATAATGACACAGAAATTGGTGAAATTATTGCTGAAGCTATGGACAAAGTTGGAAAAGAAGGAGTTATCACAATTGAAGAGAGCAAAACTTCTATGACAGAACTAGATGTTGTGGAAGGAATGCAGTTTGATAGAGGATATCTTTCTCCTTATTTTGTAACCAATGCTGAAAGAATGGAAACAGTTTTAGAAGACTGTTACATTTTAATTCATGACAAAAAAATCAGTTCTATGAAAAATGTAGTCAAACTTTTAGAAAGTGTAGCTCAAGCTAGCAAACCTTTCTTAATTATTGCAGAAGATGTAGAAGGTGAAGCCTTAGCCACTCTTGTTGTGAATAAACTTCGTGGCACTCTTCAAGTTGCCGCTGTAAAAGCCCCTGGCTTTGGTGACAGAAGAAAAGCTCTTTTAGAAGATATTGCTATCTTAACAAAGGGAAGTTTAGTCAGTGAAGAAAGAGGAGATAAGCTTGAAGACGCTGGTCTTAAAGTTTTAGGTCATGCTAAAAGAATTGTGATTGATAAAGACAATACAACAATTGTTGGTGGTTCTGGTGAAAAATCTGCCATTTCAGCCAGAGTAAAGCAAATTAAAGCCCAAATTGAAGAAAGCACTTCTGACTATGATAAAGAAAAACTCCAAGAAAGGTTAGCTAAGCTTTCCGGTGGAGTTGCTGTTATTCATGTGGGAGCGCCTTCTGAAGTTGAGATGAAAGAGAAAAAAGCTCGTGTAGAAGATGCTTTAAACTCTACTCGCGCCGCTGTTGAAGAGGGAGTTGTTCCTGGTGGTGGTGTAGCTCTTTTAAGAGCCAGCCAATCTTTAGATTCTCTTAAAGTCAGTGAAGAAGAGCATTTTGGTGTTAGTATTGTCAAAAAAGCTTGTGAAATTCCTATCCGTCAGATTGCTTCAAATGCAGGTGTGGATGGAGCTATTGTTTTAGATCGTATTTTACAATCTAAAGACAGTAAAAATTTTGGTTTCAACGCTTGGACAGGTAAATATGAGGATTTGTTTCAAGCGGGTGTCATTGATCCTAAAAAAGTGGTTCGTTGCGCTTTGGAATACGCCAGTTCCGTGGCTTCTTTAATGCTCACAACAGAGGCTATGGTCGCTGATGAGCCTAAAAAAGAAGAGCCAGCTCCAGCGGGAATGCCCGGTGGAATGGGCGGAGGCATGGGTGGCGGAATGCCAATGATGTAATCCCTTCTGTTTGATCAAATGCAAAAAGCCCAAGCCCTCTGGCTTGGGCTTTTTATTTTTAATCGGGATTTTTTGTAAATATTGATATAATTAAACTGAGATTTTAAAAATAACTCATATATTTTAGATTAGAGGATTTTATTATGATTTTTCGTTTATTGGATTTTGCTTTCAGAGTCATTGGCAGTTTCTTTTTTGTATTCTTATTACAGTTTCAATTTGATGGTCGCAGTTTAGAAAGTTACTTAAATGAATTTGGAAGAAAATTTGTTGTAACAAGGACTTTAAAAAAAGTAAGTGAAGATGGCTCAAAAGTGATAAAAAGTTTTTTAGAAGATGAAAATCCAGAACAGAAAAAACCAAAAAGGAAAATAGCTAAAGAAAAATCAGAACAAATGTTTAGTAAATTTGTAAAACGAATTAGCTATCCTGATACAGATCAAAAAGAAGAATCTAAAAAATAGAGAATTATATACTTTGATTAAAAAGAAAAGGATCATGCCAATAACAACCTTTACATGTACCCTCATATCTTAAGTTTCCTTTATAAACTGACTTTTTATAGCCGAGCTTTTTTGCATCAAATCTTTTTTTAGTTTTTTTGCATTTCTTACAATGTTCTCGTTTAGCACTATTAACAGACTTATGCATTGGTTGAAATAAATCTTCTGTTTGATTTTTAGGTTTTATATCAAAGGCCTTAAAACCGTCTTTATGATCGCATTCAATACAGTGAGTTGTATTCAAAACAACACAAGGTTTGGATTTGATTGTTTTTTTAATAGAGGATTTTATATTTTGATTGTAGCTATGTTTTTTTAATCCTCTAAGTTGGATATATTGAGTTTTATTTTTTTCTTTGTGTATATAGATAATATATGTCTTTAAACTTCTAGCCCATGGATTTCCATTTGTATATGTTAGAGGTGCATATTTTTTCTTAAACTCGTTTGGGAATACTTTTCTTGACAGACCTGTGTTGTCTGGTTGTGCTAGTTCTAAGAAAAGATCTTTTTTGCTTGGCATCTTCAAGTCGTTTCCTTGCTTTTTCTATATAACTACTATCCTTATCGCCACCTATAAACCGTCTCTTTAATTTTAATGAAGCAAGGGCGGTTGAGCCTGATCCTAAAAACGGATCTATCACTAAATCATTAATTTTAGAGTGTTTTTTTATTAAAGCCTCCATAAGATTTAAGGGCTTTTGTGTCGGATGTATTCTTTTTTCTCTATGAATAGGAAAATTATAAATACCATTGTCATATTTACTATTAAATGTTGGCTTACCTCCTTTTACACCTAAAATTGCTACTTCTCTTGAATTACTTAAATAAATACTATGCGAATTGATAGGGACAGGATTTGTTTTTTCCCAAATAATAAGCCTTATCATTCCAAATCCAGCCTGTATAAAAGCATTCTGAATTTTTGTAATTTTCCATAAATCATAGAAACAAATAATTGTTCCTCCAGCTCTTAAAGCTGTATAACTTAACTCTGAAAAATTCTTTACATTTATCTCTTTTTTATCCCATTTTCCAAAATCCATTGAAATAGCAAATCTTTCAATAGATTTTTTTCCAAGTTTTTTAAATCCTGTTTTTTTTGAAATTGAATAGGGGGGATCAGTTAAAATTAAATCAGCCGTATTTGGCTTTATACTTTTTAATAAAACTTTAAAGTCAGTTTTTATTAAGAAAAACTGACT
>JAPORL010000186.1 GCA_026712605.1 Pseudobdellovibrionaceae bacterium
CTTTGATTCTCTTGGAGTTAAGGTTTGTGTTCCTAGTCCTAAAGGTGTCAATATCGCAGATGCTGATTGCCCTAGTGGGAAGATTCTTAAGGGTTTTGATAATAATGGAAATAAAATCTGTGTAGATTCTGATAGATCCTTAGCTAATGTTAAATGTCCAACTGGACAGGTTCTCACAGGTTTTAATTCCAGTGGGAATAAAATCTGTGTGGCTGATGTATCTAAAGCCTTGGCTAATTTAAAATGTGGTACGGGTGAAGTCTTACAAGGTTTTGATAGTCAAGGAGATAAAATCTGTGTCGCTATGACTTCAGGCGGAGGCGGAGGTGGAGGTGGAACTACCACTAATTCAGATTCAGATCGTGGTCCAGTACCAACATGTGGCTGGGAGGGGTTCCGTCAAAAAACTCTTGTTTTAACACCAGGTGGATACGCCTGTATTTGAGGATAGCTTTGCTATTTCAAAGTTCTTGGGTTTAGGCAAAAGAGTGTCTTTATCACTACTTATCCTATTTTTTTAGTTTTATTATCTAAAAGTTAAGATACAAAGTTAAAAATAAAGTTCGGATTTGAACACATAGCGACTGGAGGTCGCTTTGTAGCAAAACGCATGTCCAAAGTTTTTAACTTTATATCTTATAAGCTTTTCACATAACAAAGTTAAAATTTTAAATAAGTTTAACTATACTGTTTATACAAGTCATAAAAAGACTGAGCCTTAAGAGAAGCGCCCCCTACCAAAAAACCATCTAAGAAAGAGCTTTTTGAAAAGTTTTTTATATTTTTTGAATTTACACTCCCTCCATAAAAAACTTTTACTGATGGCAGATAGTCTTTTAAAAATTGAGCTGTCTCATCCACTTCTTGAGCAGAAGGGATATCCCCTGTCCCAATAGACCATAAAGGCTCATAAGCTATAACAAAAGGAATATCTTTAAAATCAGCTGGCAGACGATCGGGATGAAAAGGGATTTTATTTTCATATTTATTATAATTTTTAATCCAAAATAGCTGTTTCATTAAAGTTTTATTCTTATCAAAGCGATCGGCTAAACTTTCACCTATACATAAAATGGGAATTAAAGCTTGTTTCTGTAAAACAGAAAATTTTTTTTCTATCTCCACTTCCGTCTCACCAAAAGAGTATCTTCTTTCACTATGACCCAGCAAACAAAAACTCGCTCCCATTTCTTTTAAAACTTTAGCTGATATTTCCCCTGTAAAAGCCCCTTCTGTTTTATAATAAACATTTTGTCCCCCCCAATAAAAAGACTCTTGCTGAAAAAGAGCTGATAAATTAGCAGGAGGAAAAAAAATAAAGTTTTTCAACTCAGAGTCTTTATCTATCAACTTATTAAATTGAGATAAAAACTCAACAGCTTGCTTAAAGCCCATTTGCATTTTCCAATTTCCAGCAAAAATCATATCTCTTGTCTCAATTGATTTTCTAAAGGAGATAATTCTGATAATAAACTTTTTAATCCCGGAAGACCCTGTCCTTTTAAATAGAAAAGACTAGCTCCTCCCCCTGTAGAAACATGATCAACTTCTTGTTCAAATCCTCTTAAGGCTAAAGCAGAATGCCCCCCTCCTACAACGCGATAAGCCTGCTTATTTTGAATCAAAGCTTTTGTTATATGATGTGTTCCCATAGAGAACTCCTCTTTTTCAAATAATCCCAAAGGACCATTCCAAAAAATAGAATGGGCTTGTTGTATTCTTTTGTCAAAAATCTCCCTAGTTTTAGGACCAATATCTTTTCCAATAGCCGATTCAGGAAAATGAGACTGAGTCACTGTTTTTATCTTTCCTTCATCTTCTACAATAAAATCAACAGGCAAAAAGATTTTCCTATTTCTTACCTCTAAACGCTCTATAAATTCTCTCACTTTAGATAAGCGCTTTTCTTCCACAAAAGTCTGCCCAACTTGTTTTCCTTGAGCCTTTAAAAAAGTGTAAGACATTAAACCGCCCACTAAAAGCTCATCCATTTTATCCAATAAAGCCTCCATAAGCGGAATTTTATCCTCAAGCTTACTACCTCCTAAAATAACACAAAAAGGTTTTTTAATTTTATTATCCAAAATAATATCTAACTTTTCTAACTCTTTTTCAAATTGAAAGCCTAAAGCCCTTTGAGATACAAGCTCTGGGATTAAAGTCACACTACTGTTTTTTCTATGTGATATTCCAAAGCCCTCATTGACATAAATATCCGTGTAACTGGCAATACGCTTGGCAAAATTCTTATCTAAGCTTTCTTCTCCTTTATGAAATCTTAAGTTTTCTAATAAAATCACTTGTGTTTTTTTTAAACCTTTTAAAAGTTTTTTTGGAAGAAGGCTTTTTGGATCTTCTATAAAGAAAACTTCTAAATTTTTAGCTTCACTTAAATATTTGGCAACAGGTTTTAAAGAAAGCTCTTTATCTACTTTTCCCTTTGGACGACCTAAATGAGAAGCCAATACAAGCCGTCCCCCTTGTTCTAAAACATATTCAATACTGGGAAAAGCTTTTTCAATTCGGTAACTATCTATAATCTTTTTATCTTTCAAAGGAACATTAAAATCTACTCTCATAAAAACATTTTTGTTTTTTAATTCAATTTGTCTTAAATTTTTTAATTGAAATTGTCTCATTATAAAAATCTTTATTAAAATTCAAATTTTTATAACACTTGAAATACAGAATTTCAAGAATAAGTTTGCAACTTTAGATGATACAGTCTAATTATAGATTATGTTAAACATAATAATCGGACATCGGGGAACAGGGAAAACTCACTTTTTAAAACTCATACAAAACTATTATAAAAAACATGGTTTAAAAGCTCAATTTTTTGATTTAGATCAAGAAATTGAAAAAAAAACAAGGAAAACTGTTTTTGAGCTATTTAAAAATGGAGAAGAATATTTTAGAAAATGGGAGAAAAAAACTTTTCACAAAATAGTAAAATCTTTAAAAAAAAATAGGACTTATTTTTTAACCGTAGGAGCTGGTTTTACTTTTAAAAAGTCAAAAGACTGGAATGTCATTTATCTATCTAGAGAAAGTGATAAAAATGGAAGGATTTTTTTAAACCGCCCCTCTTTAACTAATAAAGATCCTTTAACAGAATATAAAAATTATTATAATAAACGAACTCCTTATTATATCAAACAAGCCGATGAGCATTTATTTAGAAGAGAGCATTTTAAAAAATTAGAAGACTCTGATCTTTTATTTTTATCTCTGAAAAAAATAAAAAGAAAATCTTTTATTCTTACTTTATACCCAGAGCTTATACCAAAAAATACCAAAAGCTTATCAAAAAAAATAATAAAAAAATAAAAGCTTATTTAGAGAAAAGACTTCATTGGGGAATCAAACTGTTTGAACTTAATGATCAGTACTGTTCTATTAATTTTGTAAAACAAATTCAAAAGCTCATTCCTTCTGATAAGATTTTATTTTCTTCTCAATTTTCTAAAAAATTTTGTAAAATTCCAAATAAAATTCACTGGAGCTGGGACATAAGCTTGGGCGCCTCTCCCAAAACAGTAAGCATTCTATCTCTTCACAAAAGAGGTCAATCCCATTTAAAATCTCTTTTAAAAGACTTTTCAAAATATAAAAATTATCACTTAAAACTAGCTATTGATATTTTGAATTTAAAAGAATTAGAAATAGCCTCACTGTGGCAAAAAAAAGATCCTAAAAATAGAAGTTTTCTCCCTCGATCTCACACAGGAAAGTGGTTATGGTTTAGGCAAGCATTCGGAAGCCAAATGAAAATGCATTTTATAAAAGAACAGGATTTATGTTTTACAAAATATCAAAAAACAGAAGTTTTGGATCAGCCTTTTTTCTCACAAGCTATTCCTTTTACAAAAAAATTTAAAGACTTGGCGGGAATAATAGCTAATCCTGTTAAAATTTTAGCTACACCGGCTGAACAAAATCATTTTTTTTATAAACAAAATTCTATTCCTGTTTTAGCTCTATCATTAGAAGAAAAAGAAATGACAAAACAAAATTTAAAAATTTTAAACCGATTTGGATTTATTTTTTTTGCAATCTCTTCTCCTTTTAAGAAAAAAGTTTACTTATGTTCTGAAAAAAAAGACAGTATCTCCAAAAGGTTTAAAACTAGTAATACTTTAATTTTTAAAAATAAAAAATGCTATGCTTTTAATACAGATTGGAATGGACTAAAGACATTAAAAGAATTTTCCTCCCATGAAACAATAGTTTGGGGAGGTGGAGGTATAAAACCTATTTTAAAACAAATCTTACCTTTAGCTCAATTTTATTCTGCTAGAAAGGCTCAGGCTTTAAATAAAAAAAATTTAACAAAAAACATTTTAATAAAAAATCTAATCTGGGCTGTGGGCAGAAAACGAATGAAACAAGGGTGTCAGTGGCCACCTAAACATTTAAAACCAAAACAAGTCATAGACATCAATTACTCAAAGGACTCTCCTGGTTTAGAGTACGCTTTAAAAATTAAAGCCAGTTATAAAAATGGATATGATTTATTTAAATAACAAGCTAAAAAACAAAGAGAAATTTTTAAAAAATTTTTGGAAATTATATAAC
>JAPORL010000226.1 GCA_026712605.1 Pseudobdellovibrionaceae bacterium
ACCTGCTGGAATTTGGACAAAACTAGCTCCTGAGGCTATACCACGACTTAAAGGCTCTTTTTTCTTTACAATTTTATTTGCAATTAAATGACAAGACGACAGTAAAAATACCGTCATCATTCCCAATAAAAATTTATTCATGCTCCCTCCTTTTATAGACTTATATTATAATATAGCTTTTATTTTAAAATGAAAATCTAAATCTGAATTTTCAATTTTAAGTAATTCTAACACAGAACAAGCAAGTAAGGATAAAACATTTCAAATACTTGTCAAAAGTTTAGGTCTTAATTTAAGAAACTGAGCTTTGTTCAATTTATATCTATGATAAATGAGTTTAAATCTCAGTATGAAAGTTATATATAAATTCACAAACAATAAATAGAAAAATAAAATGGAAATATTTTATTAGGTATGAAAGTTTCAAAAAATTCCTATTTTGTTTTTCAATATGAAATTTATTTTTTAAAACCTATGTTTAGTTTAAAGCTTTTTAATTGCAAAAGTGAATAAAAATTATACCCTTAATAGTATAGTTTCAATTTTAATAAGTCAGTTTAATAAAGGGGGCAAAAATGATATTTAAAACAAAAAAATCACAAAAGCTTTTAAATGAAAAAACGAAAAAATTTTCAACTGATTTTTATCGTCCTATTGACTATAGGCTTGGTGAAACACCAGGGGAAGTAAAGCTAATAGGAGATCATTTTTCTTCTTTAGAAATGCATGTTGTGAATTATGATTTTGAAAATTATTCTTATAAGCCTGTTTCTGACATAACAAAAGTTCCTGAGCTTAAAGAAAAAAATATTGTTAGCTGGCTTATTGTTAACGGTTTTGGAGGGGATGAATTTTTAATGAACCTAAAAGAAAATTTAGATTTTCATGGATTAACAATTGAATCTATTTTAAATATAAATCATCCGCCAAAACTGGAATTTTTGGAAGACTCTTTATTTATGATATTAAGATTAATCCCTTCTACGAGTTCCAGAGCGGATGCTTCTGTTTCTATTTCTGTTATGGGATCAAATCTCTATTGGTTTTGTCCGTCTGGGAACTTTTATCTAACAGAAAAGCTAATTAGCAGAATTGAAAATAAGCGTGGAGTTATAAGAAAGCGAGGGGTTGATTATTTGCTTTTTGCAATTATTGATCTTGTTATTGATAGCTATTTTCCACAAATAGATATAATAGCTTCTTCTATTAAAGACATAGACGAAAATATTTTTGATAATAAAAATAGGAATCTTCTTAAAGAGATTAAAAAAATTAGACAAACTTTGAATGTTTATTTTAATAACTTATCTCCTATTAGAGATATTATTTCTAGACTTATCAGTGATGATTCTAATTTTGTAAAAAAAGAGAATGTAAAATATTTTAAACATTCCTTTAATCATGCGACTTTTTTATGTGAAAGAATCAATCGTTTAAAAGAATCTACATCTGATATTATGAACTTAAATATTTCTATGAATGGACAAAAAATGAATGAAATTATGAAAATTCTTACAATGATTTCTTCCATTTTTATACCTTTAAGTTTTATTTGTGGTCTTTATGGTATGAACTTTAATGCAGATAAGTCTCCCCTTAATATGCCAGAGCTCAGTTGGTATTATGGCTATCCTGCTATTTTGAGTTTTATGTTAATTGTTGCTATTTGTATCATTTTGTATTTTTATAAAAAAAAATGGTTTTAAATACTACATTAGCCTATGAAATCAGAGAGTAAAGCGCATCTAAATTGGTTTATTTCCGCAGGGATAGTAGGAGCTGATATTGGCACCTCTGTTTTCTATAGCACAGGCATTTTATTTCCTATTGTAGGTTATTTAGCTCCTTTGCTTGTATTAGCTGTTTGTTTGGCTATGTGGATTTTTAAAGTCACTTACCAAGAAGGTTTAGCCATGTCTCCTCGCAATGGAGGAGCTTATTCTATGATTTTAAGAACTTTGGGTAGAAGAGTAGCTGTTGTAGCAGGCGCTTTAACTTTTGTATCTTATCTAGCAACAGCGGCAGTTAGCTCTTTATCTGGAAGCTATTATATTTGTTCTCTTTTTGGCTCTCAGGTTTCTTTAACAACTATCGTTTTTATTTCTTTTATTCCTATTTTATTTTTTGGAGTGTTAAATATAAAAGGAATAAAAGAGCCTGCAAAAATTGTAACGGGAATAGCTTCTTTTCATTTTGTATTTTTATTTATAATAGGAGTTTGGTCTTTAATTTATCTGATATTTAATTTTCATGAGCTAAATTTATCAAAGTTTTTTACTTCTTTTTATTCTTCTGAGAAAAAACTCACATGGCCTTTATTAGCTTATGGTTTTGCGGCGGCTTTTTTAGGAATTACAGGCTTTGAGTCGGCGGCTCAAATTATTGAGTCTCTTAAGAGACCTCAAATGAAGACATTAGAAAAGCTATATAAAACAGTTATTTTAGCCGTTTCTGCGACAGCGCCTCTTATTTCTTTTGTGTGTTTGGCTATTTTAACTCCAGTAGAGGTAAATGATAACTTAAACCATCTTTTATCGGGCTTGACTTACAAAATTGGAGGAACTCCCTTAAAAACTTTATTGGTTATAAATGCCGCTTTGACTTTGTTTGCGGCTACAAACACCTCTCTTGTGGGTTTTATTGGCTTAGCAACAACTATGTCAAAAAACGGAAATCTTCCTCAGTCTTTTTTGAAAAGAATTTTTCATAAATACCCCTCTCTGGAAGGCTATCCTTATATTATTTTACCTTTTGTAATTATAACAATGGGCATGTCTGCTTTTATAGCTGGTGAAGTAAAAGTGGGAGCGCAGGTTTATGGAATTGCTTTTTTAGGAGTTATGGTGAGCTTTGCTTTTGGTGTTTTATTGATGAGAAACAGAGGTTTTAAAAAATCAACACCTATAAAGTATTTATCAAAATATTATATCACTTATAAAGATAACATACTTTCTATTCCTTCACTTTCAACAATTTTAATTTTAGGCTTAGCTTTTGTCATACTTCTTTTAAATTCCAACTCACAGGTATTATTCATGCTTACTTTTTTATTATCTGTAACAGCTTTACTAATGGCTTATTATCGTTGGACTATACTGGAGAAGCGTTTGATAAGCCACAGTGATTTGAGATTAGGACTTGGAAAGTATGCCAGTCAATCCATGTCTGATTTAAAAAAAGATCTTCCAAAGTATGTTTTATGTGTAGGATCTTTTAAAACCAGACGACTCATTATGAATACACTGAGTCGCATTAAGAAAATGAAAGAGGGCGAGCCTTTTGAATTAATTTTATTTTATGCCGAAGGAGAGGATTTAGATAGCAGTGAAATTTTTTACGAGCTTTTACAAAGAGTGGTTTCTCAACAAATAGCTCCTATTATAAAATATGATGTCATCTTAACAGTAAAAATTCTTCCTGGTAGGTTGTTAGATGGTTTAAATACTATTAAAAAGACAATACCTTTTAATGAGGTCTTTTTTGGAGTGGGACATGATCCTATGCACACTCACGAATTAAAAGAAGAAATATCAAAAGATTTAGAAATTTCTATCACAAGCATTTATTAATTTAAACAGACTCGCCTGAAAATAAATAGATATGCCCATCTCCATTTTTCCATGGCTCTCTTGTTCCTGTTCGTTGTTTTTGTATTTCATCTTGAGTCCAAATTTTAATTTTATTAAAACCTAGTTTTTTTACTTTCTCTATAAAATCAGCCTTTTTATAATTGTAATAATTATGGTTGCAATTTTTTTTAATCATTTCAAAAATACCTGAACCGACTTTTTTAGTTAGATTTGAAACTTCCTCTTCCTTCCAATTAATTAAAAAATCTCCACAAATAAAACAATCGGCTTTTATATTCTCTTTTAAAGTTTTTAAACTGCTCCAAAAAGGTTCAGGATGAATATAATAACTAATTCCTTCTACTATTAAACAGGTGGTTTTTTGAGGATTCCAGTTTTTTTGTTTCAATTTGCCTATCAGTTTATCTATACAGCTGATATCTTCTTGGATGTAGAAAATATTAGAGTTAGGTTTAATCTGTTGAACTAGCTTTTGTTGAACATTTATGGATTCACTATCTATACCAAAGAAAGAATTTTTAGGGAACTCCTCACTCATTTTGATTAGCATGGGATCCCAGCCACAAGCTAAAGTTATTATTTGAGTTTCTTCTTTTATAATTTGTCTTATATAGTTATGTACAATATATTTTCTGTTGGGTATAATTTCGTCCAAGTGAGGCTTAAGGTGTCTTATTTTGTCATACATGATTTGTCCCGCTGAGAGATCTAAATGGGCTAGAAACTCTTTAGATTTTGGACTTTTATAGCTGATGTTATCACAGATTAAAACTAAGGCTGAAGTCTGTGATAAAGGAAACATAGTCTGATTATAAAAGATTTTTCAAAATTCAGCTATTTTTTTATTGAAATTTTGAACAATTTAATTATTTCAAAGGATTGTATTTCTCATACTCCTAGACAAAAAGCCT
>JAPORL010000080.1 GCA_026712605.1 Pseudobdellovibrionaceae bacterium
CTTTTTACTTGTTTTATATTAGGAGTGTTTCTCAGTTGAATAGCTGTCGCTTGAAAGCCTATTAAAAAGATTCCTAAAATTAAAAATATTTTCATAATAAGCCTCCGACTTTAAATTCAATCTGTTAATATATACTGAACAAAGCTCATATATTAAAAATTCTAAATAATTTCAATAAAAAAGATTGATTTTTTATTATTTTGAAAATTTTTCATTACTATAAATCTAGAAAGAAAGAGATATGGAAGATTTTTTTGTAAATATTACTACATTAATTATACAAGCTTAGGAGATAGTTCTCAAACTGTTTCTAAAAAAAGATCCTTTTAAAAAGCTTATTATGGAAAAACTGCTTAGTGGAAAAACGCTTTCTCTTATCTGATTTTTATGAAAATTATTTATAGTATTTATACTTTTATAAGTGAGTAAAATTTATATTAAGAAAATCTAAGTATTATAGTTGCTCTTTTAAGTTCAGAAACAGGAGAAAAAACAGCTGAGGCTATCTTCAAATACAATAAATTATTCTAGGTGGAATAATTGATAATTTAAGAAGTTGTTTTTATCTTTTTGAGACTTTGCAAATAAAATCACGCAAAAATCACTCTTCATTAAAAAAATCTTAGTAATTTCAATAGTTTAAAAATAGATGGTGGAGAGAGTAGGATTCGAACCTACGTAGGCATAAGCCAGCGATTTTACAGACCGCCCCCTTTAACCACTCGGGCATCTCTCCTTACAGTTAAAAAAATATAATGAGCTTTTTATAAAATTGTCAATCTCTCTTTATTTTTTATATAAAAATTTTATTAAAAAATGTGTGAATAGCCTAAAAGGTTAAATTAGCTGAGACTGTTCCTGTATGAGACCATAGATTACATACTCCTCCAATGTATAAAGGAAGATATTCAAAATTTATACTTAAAAAGGGAAGTGATAAGTAACTGAGTCCCAGTTTTCCTCCTCTTGTTTTATTGCAGTTTTTATTTCCTTTTTTTGTTTGTAATATGACATTAGCCTGAGGAATTAGACTCGCATAAGCCCTAAGTAACAAAGGAAGTTTATAAGAAATAAATAGACCAGGTAGTAGAGCAATTATTGTTTGTTTATCTTTAAATGAAGTAAAATTTTTATCAAAAAGAGATTTCCAATAACCCATAGTAATATCTGCTCCAACAGCTAAACCTAAAGAAGAATAACCAACTCGCAGACCGGGACTGATACCTTGATAAAATTGATTTTTACTTAATTCAGTTATAATCTGGTTGGTTTTTTTATCGAGTTCTTGCTTTTCTAATAAATCTTTTGAAAAATTTTTTGTTCCAAGGCTTGTAAAGCTGTAACCAATATAAGGCTCTAAATGTATTTTACTTAGTAACGAAGGACTGTAAAATAAAAACACAATATAGAATAGAGTTTTAAATATCTTAAACATACTTATTTTAAAACTTAATTTAATTAAAAAGTCAATTTTAATTGGATTATATATAGATTTTCAAAACCATTGTCTCCTAAGACATATAAAAGAATTTAAAATTTTAGACATGTTTTTGATACTTATTTCCTACAAAATCATTTTGTATTTTTTTATAACTCCTAACAGTTTAAGTGATTTTTAAGGTTAGTAAGACAATTAATATATAATTCCCAATTTTAAAGATAGTTCTATAAATAGGAGCTTTTTTGAGTCATTTATTAGCTAAATCCAATTTTTATAAAAAATAAAAATTGAAACTGAAAAGTTGTTATGACATAAGAATCTTATGAAAAAAACCATTTTGTTTGAATCCCACAAAATTCAAAAAGCAAAATTTATAAGTTTTGCAGGTTGGCAGATGCCTTTTAGCTATAGTAGTCCCGCTCAAGAGCATTATCATGTTCGTAAAACAGGAGGGATTTTTGATGTTTCTCACATGGGTCAAATTCGCATTAAAGGAAAAGATAGCAGAATTTTTTTAGAAAAGCTTCTACCTTCTAACTTAGAAAATCTCTATCCGGGAAAAGCCATTTATTCTGTTTTATGTCTTCATACAGGAGGTTTGATAGATGATCTGATTTTATATTCCTATTCTGCTGAAGATTATTTACTTTGTGTGAACTCTGCTTTTAAAGATAAAGATTTAGAATGGATAAAGTCTCAACATAAGAAAGAGAATCTTTGGATTCAAGATGAAAGTGAGAAGTGGGGATTGATTGCCATCCAAGGTCCTTGTTGTTTTAAATTTTGTGAAAAAATTTTTCCAACTGTGAAATTTAATAAAATTAAAAAGTTTCATTTTATAGAACAAGACTCTTGCTTATTTGCTCGGACGGGTTATACAGGGGAAGATGGTTTTGAAGTTTATATTCCTCGTGAAAAAGCTCTTCCAATATGGAATAAAATGATAATAGAAGGCAGAGAGTTTTCCATTCTTCCTATAGGATTAGGGGCTAGAGATACTTTAAGATTGGAAATGGCTTATTTGCTATCGGGTCAGGATTTTGATGAAAGCAAAACTCCCTTACAGGCTGGAATAAGCTGGTTGCTTAAAAATCCTAAAAATTATATAGGTAAAGATGCTATTCTAAAACAAAAAGAACAAGGGGATTATTCTAAATTGCAGGCTTTTGTTATGGAAGAGGCTATTTCAGTTCCTAGAACAGGCTATGCTGTTTATTCTGAGACAGGTAAAAAAATAGGTGAGGTTACAAGCGGAGCAAAATCTCCTAGTTTAGATAAAATGATTGGTTTAGCTTATATTAAAGGAAATAACGAAAATTGCTGGATAGATATTCGCGGATCTAAAATGAAAGCGAATATTGTTTCAAAACCTTTTTTAAAAAGATGACAAAGCTTTTATTTTAGGTTAAAAACTTTTTGAATGGAATATAAAGGAGTATCTAATGAATGAAGAGACACCACGCCGTTTAATTGTCCATCAGGACAATTATTACTACACTCCTACTCATGAGTGGATTTGTATGGATGATAAAAACTCTATTACTATAGGAATTACTTATTATGCTCAAGACAGTTTAGGGGAAATTGTTAGCTGGAAGCTCCCTCAAAAAGGACAGTTTTTTGAAAAAGGGCAAACTTTTGGATGGGTGGAAAGTAATAAGAGTGTCAATGATATTTATATGCCTGTATCGGGTGAAGTGGTTGAGGTGAATTATTCTTTAACTCCTAGTCTTATTAGTGATAAGCCTATGGATGAGGGTTGGTTGATTCGTGTAGAATTTTCTAAAGAAAATGAACTGTCTTCTTTACTTACACCTTCAGCTTATAGAAAACTTATTGAGGATGAAATCAAAAGTTTAGAATAACTTCAGCCCGCGTGGCGGAATTGGCAGACGCGCTAGACTTAGGATCTAGTACCTTTTTGGTGTGGGGGTTCGACTCCCTCCGCGGGCACCAATTTGAGTAAGGCTCAAATTTTTAGAATCTCTGTCTTAACATAACAAATTAGCTAATAAAAGAAGGCATACATTTGTCTTCTTTTGCTTTTTCAGTTTCAGTTATAATTTTTAAACCTTTATTTTCTAAATTTTTTATATGATCTTTTATATCAAGATCTGTGTTTTTTCTTTCATAAAACTTTGTTGTTTCATAAATAATTTCATCTAAAAGCTTCCTTTGATATTTTGATTCTACAATAAGAAGCGCCTCTTCAAGTAGCTTTGTTTCTGTATCACTAGAAAAAATTAAAGCTGGCGGGTGTCTTAAACCAAACATTAATTCTTTAATGAATGGATTCCAAATATCTTGAGTAATGCTTTTGAAATATCTTTCTTTAGCAAGTTCATATATACGAAATTGTAATAAATCTGAATTTATTTCTTTTGATCTTTTAAATACAGTTTGTTGTATTTTTAACTCTTTAGATATTTCAGATATGTTTTCTAAGCTTACTTCAAATTTTTCTGGTTTTCTTAAAAATTCATTTAAAGATATTAATAAGGATTCTCCTTCCGATGTTTGTGCTATATAAGCTAAAGTTTGTGAATCTATATTTAATAAAGTAAATTCTAATCCTTTTTTTGTTAAATTTTTTATATAAGTTTCTATTATATCAAAATTTAGTCCTTTTGTTTTATAGAGAATTTCCTTCAAGATTTTCATTTGATCTTCTGCTTGTACAACAAAAAGTGCATTTTGAAGAGAAATAACTCCTGTATGCCAGTTGAGTTTATTTGGATTAATGCTCTTAAAATATATGTCTATAGAAAGTTGATATATACGCTCTTGTAAATTTACATTCCAGTTTATAGTCTCTGCTTTTATTTCTGTAAAAAATGTATTTAAAAATAAGGGTATTATCGCTAAAATTAAAAAAACTTTATTTTTCATTATTTCTTTCTTTTTCTTAAAGAAATGCTTATATAGTTTTCGCAGTTTAGAGTTCCTTTTTCATTATATGAGAAAAACCTAATAACACATAAAATAAAAAATTAAAAGAGAATAAGATTCATAAAGCCAAAATGGTAAAAA
>JAPORL010000115.1 GCA_026712605.1 Pseudobdellovibrionaceae bacterium
CCTAACATTAAAGTAAGATAAGATCCAGCTGTCCATCCAAAAACAATTCCAAAATTTAAATTTTTATAATTAGGTATTGGAAGATCAACTCTGACATTTTCAATTTTATCACAAGATTCTAAAGTACCTCCCATAAAAGGAACTTTTTGTTTGTTTAATTTATCCGTCTGCCATTCATCAACTAAAATAACAGATTCCTTTTCAAAAAAATGAGGAGAAGAGCATAAATCTAGACGCCCTTTATTTTTACGATAAACCAGAAAGATTTTTTCTGTTTGACAGCGAAACACTCTTATAATTTCTCCTAAATTATTTTTTAAAACTATCTGTTTCATTACTCTAATCCCTCATCAACAAAAATTCTTTTTTTAAAATCAATATTTTCAAAAAATATTTCTGTTTCTAAAATGTTATCCGTTTTGATTTCTAAATCTTTAATTTTTTGTATAAGTCTTTTTTTACCTTGAATAAGCAGAGGGCGAAAAGAATAAGTTTGATTTTGAGTATTTATTTGTTCTTTAGTTTTAGTATCTGCAAAAACATTTTCATTAAAGAAAACAAATTCTAAAATAAAAATCAGACAAAATAAATTTAAATAAACTGTCTTCATAAATGATTCCTATTTCCTTTTTTACTTAATTTTTTAATCCTATTTGATAAATAAAAAGATAAAGCTGTGTTTTGTCTTTTTTTCTCTAAATTAAATAGCTTAGTTAAAGAATCTTTATCAAAAGGATTTTTCTTTAATATTTTATACAAATTATCTACCTTTTCTTTATGAATTTCAGTAAATTTTTTTATTTTTCTATTTTTTAAATTTTGTGTTAAAGAATCAAGTAAAGCTTGAATTGATTTTTTTTTATCTCCATCAGTAGACTCAGCTAATTTATCCAGCTCCCACTTTAAAGGCGGATAAAAAATGATATCTTTTTCAAGACCGGCTTTATAATCATTTAAAAAATCCTGAGACCATAACTTATTTAATTCATTTTTTAACTGTTTAATTTCCTGCGCATAAACTTGCATTTGAGAAACTAACAGTGTTTTATATTCCTGTTTTTCTTCTTCAGTTAGTTCCTTAGGAGGAGGAAAGTCTAAAACGGAGTTATAAAATCGCTTTAATTCTTTCTTCCATTCAGATAGTATAAAAACTCTAGTTGTCCAATCCTGTGTTTTGAGTAAAGCATTTGCTCGCTCGTTTAAATCATTTATTTCTTTAGTCCATTTCTCAAGGGCTATTTTAAAACGATATCCAGATAGTTGAGAAGCTAAAGAATTAAGCCTAACTCGTTTTAATTTTTTTGTAAAATTATCTATAGATTTTCGTCTTTTTTCAAAAGTATATAAAAAGCTATTTTTCATAAAAGACAATTTAATAAAAAAATTTATAAAAGAAGAATCTAATTGGCCTTCATCTATCTTTAAAATAAGATAGGTTAGCTTATTTGAATCTTCTTCGTAAATATTTGCATATTTTTTTAAAAGCTCAATTTTTTCTTTTTTTGAAGAAGAGTTTTCAATTAGAAAAGTCACAATAGCCAATTTAGATGAAGAGTTGGGAAAATTTTTAATCAAAGTTTTATAGTAAGGAGTAGAATCAAGATTAGCCAATTTAGAAAATTTTGCTAATCTTAATAAGTGCTCTTCTGATTCATCAGATGGATTTAAAACTTTAATTAATTTTAAAACTTCTTTGAAATCAAATCTTAATTCTGCAAGCCATAATTTCCAAGTTAATGCCACTTTTCTATCTTGAGCGCTTAAATTTTTATTAGCTAGTAAAAATTTAATGCTTTTATCCATTTGATCAAATTTTAAAAGCTCTTTAGCTAAAAGAAGTTTATCTAGATAATAAATGGATAAATCTTTTTGAGCAGAATATCTAGTAGCAAATAAATTTAAAAAATCCCAAGCTTTTAAAACATCTTTATCTGTGGACACTTGAAATGATTGATGTGAAAAATTTTTATTAGACACTAATTTTTTAACTGTATTTAGAATGGCAGTGTTGTAAATTTTTGAAAACTCACGGCGATTATCTGGAAAATGACTCATAAACAATCCCGCCTGATAAACTAACTGCTCTTCTTGTTTTCCTAACTGATCTAAAGCGGATAAAGATAAATGAGCTGATTTTAATTTCAGTTCATTTATTATTTTATTTTCTGCTTTTAATTCATATAAAGCTAGTTTGCTAAATAAATCGTTGGCTTTATTTAGATCTTTATTATTGTAAGCCAAATAAGCTATTTGATATTTTGCTTTAAAAACTAAAGCAGGGTTTATTCCATTTTTAATATAAAACTCATAAGATTTTGATCTAATAGAATCATCTTTAGTGAGCTCCGCCAATTCCATCTGTTTAATGCTTATATTTTCTTTTAATTTTATTTGATCGGGTTTTTTTATATTTCTGCCAAGCTCTCTTAATAAATCACCTGCCAGTTTATATTTATTTAAATCTTCTGCTAACATAGCTGAGGCTAATAAAGTATCTTTAGTTGTTAAGTAAATAGAATTGTATTTTCCATATAAAGAAAGCATATATTCTTTTTCTTCTTTAGAACCTAAAGCTTTTTCGCTTACTTGGTTGAAAAACTGTCGTATTTTTTTACTCATTTCATCTGCTTTATAGGCTTTAACTTCCTTCTGTAAAGCAAATATCTCTTCTACTTTTTTTCCAACTTCAAATAGTTTATCTCTACTTCCTAAAGTCAAATAATTATCCAAAATATGATAATAAGCTAACAAATTTTTTTTTGGATTTTTTACTTTTTTAAGATAAGCAGTCCATACTATATTGGAATCTACTAAGCGTCCTATTCGGTTTAATGCTGTGGCTAAGTAAAAAAATCTTTGATTTTTTTCTAAGGATGAGTTTTTATTTTTCTTCTTTTTATTAAAATTGTAAATAAAATCTAAAATTTGATTGTTGATTGGACCATAACTATACAAAGTGATAAGTTCTGTTTCTAATTTTTCTTTCAAAAATTGATTTTCTTTTTTCAGACTTGTTCTGGAATATAAGTCAGATTTCAAAAAAGTAATTAGCTCTGTAATAGATTGTTTATAAAGAGACAAATTAAATAGAGACCAGATTTTACGATAAGTTGCTTTAAAGCTCCAAGTTGAATCTATTTTTAAAACTTGATTAAAGGCCTGTAAAGAATTCTTATACTCATAAGATTCAAAGTAAATCTCACCTATGTTATACCAAGCTCTTGATATAAAAGAGCTTGGAGTATTTCTTTTATTAGCAATTCTTATTAATTGATATATAGATCTTTTTTTATTTCCTAATAATCTTTCTAAATAAGCCTGTCTAAATAAAGCTGTTATATGTAAAGGAGAATGTTTTGATAAAATAGGATCTAATTGTTTATAAATAAATAAAGAGCGGATGGCTGAATCTCTAGCTCTTTTTTCGCATTTTAAACATTTATCTTTTTCAAATTTTAGAAAATTATTTTCTGAAATTAAAGAAAGAGTATGAGCCAGTCTCAGCTTAAGAGCATTTTCAGCTTTGTTATTTTTAGGTAAAGTTCGGTTTAAATAATCTAGTTTTTTAACCAAATACTCTTTGCCAGATATTTGATTATTTAAATCAAAAGATAAATTTTCTTTATGTTTTTTTTGAATATTTTGAGAAATTTGTTCTTTTTTTATTAAATTTTTTGATTTAATTTTTTGAGTATTGTTATTTATATCTGCCTGGACACTAAAAAAAAATAAACTAAATAAAATTAGAGCTATCTCTCTTTTTACAGAGATGTATTTAAAAACATAAATTAAAATTAGCTTTTTCAATATCATTTTGTTTCTCTTTTTATTCACTCAGCTAAAACAGCAAATTTAATAATACTAAAACCAGCTTGACTACAGGCTTGAACAACTGGACTCAAGCGCTCATATTTTACTTTTTTATCAGCTTGTATTGTAATTGTTTCTTTTTGATCTTCAGCCAATGATACATTTTTATTTAGTTTTGTTTTTAGAGCTATTAAATACGAAACTAAATCTTCCAACTTTAACTGAGTATCTTCTACAAAATAACCTTCTGTTTTTATTTGAAGAATAGAATAGCGATCCAGTCTTTCAATAATAGAGGCTTTTGGCAAATCAATATCAGAACTCACATAAGTTATCTCACCCGCATTTGAAAAAAACATTAAAAGATAAACAACTAAAATAGAAAAAGCATCAATTAAAGAAGTCAACATAAGAGTAGCTGAGCCTTTCTTCTTTTTTATAATTTTTCCTCTGGAAGATAATACCCCATTAAAGGATACAGACTGAAAAGTAGAACGCTTATTAAAAAACATAGATAACCTAAATTAAATTGGCGACAAACCCATACTAAAAATACCTCCCTGGCGAATACTATC
>JAPORL010000174.1 GCA_026712605.1 Pseudobdellovibrionaceae bacterium
ATTGAATGCTTAGTTATTTTTTTTTAACTTATATTTATGTTTTCTGCGCGCTATTTAAGAGAGGTTTTAGGAATTAAAAGTTATATATGCCCTGATTCTATTCAGTCTTTGAGGCGTTTAGAAGGAGGAATTCCCTGTCATTTTTTAGTTATTGTTTTTAGTCCTCTCAGTTTGTCTCAAAAAACTTTGCTTAAAAAAATTATGTCATCTATAGAAATTTTTAAATACAGTTTAATAGAAGTTAAAGAAGAAAAAATTTTAGATGAATTATTTGAAAGATCAGATGATTTTGCTCAGTTTATTTGTTTTTTTGGTGCTAAGGATTTTGTTCAAACAGGTCACTTGATTCAACAAGAAGGACAGTTCTTTTCCGCCTTAAGTAAAGATAAAAGCTCTTCTTTTTTTCAAACTCCTTACTCCTTAGCCGAATTGGAGGAAAACTCCGTATCAGTAAGAGAAAAAAAACAAGATCTATGGAGCCAGTTAAAACTTTGGAAAAGTGCTAGCAAATTTTGAAAAAATTCAAATTCTCATGAAAGCTATTACTAAACTTTAATTTCTAAAAACTCCACTAGTAATATTATAAATTTTTTCATGAAAACGGCTTAAATATATATTAGTTTTTTATACAGTTTCTTTATTTTTTGGCTAAATGGCGAGCAGTAAAATAAGACTTCTGAATTGACATTATTTATTTATTTATGTAAAAAGTAATATTTAATGAAACTCTTTTTGAGATTAAACTTTGAAGCCAGATTTTTTATTTATTTTTGAGAAATCTCAAGCTTAAAATATAAACTCAATCAAAACAGTTAAAATGAAACATTTTATCACAAAAATTATCCAGTTAAAAACAACTCATAAAATTTTAATTCTTTTTACTATTTTTGCTATTTTGTTTATAGCTTATTTTACATGGATTTTTATAAAACTCCCCAAGCTTTTTAATGTGAGTGATTATCAGCCTGCCTTACTAAGTGAGGTTTATGATCAAAATGAAAAAAAAATCGGAGAATTTTTTAAACAAAGAAGAATCATTTCCTCTTACGAAGATATGCCCTTGTTTTTAATTCAAGCTTTTATATCGGCAGAAGATGGCAGTTTTTTTTCTCATAAGGGTTTAAATTATAGAGCTATTTTAAGAGCCTTTATGGCTAATTTGAAAGCGGGTAAAAAAGTGCAAGGAGGCTCTACTATTACTCAGCAACTCTCTCGCGCTCTTTTACTTTCTACAGAAAAAACTTATACTAGGAAATTTAAAGAAGCTATTTTATCTCTTAGAATGGAAAATTCTTTAACTAAACAAGATATCCTCTACATTTACTTGAATCAAATTTATCTGGGACATGGGGCTTATGGAGTAGAGATGGCCTCCCGAACTTATTTTAGAAAATCAGTTAAGGATATTACTATAGCTGAAGCGGCTTTATTAGCAGGACTTCCAAAAGCTCCTAGTCGTTTTTCTCCTGTGTTTAATCCCGGAAGAGCTAAAAGCCGTCAGATTTATGTTCTCAATCGCATGAGACAAGAAGGATATATTACAGAAGATGAAATGAACAAGCATCTTAATGAAGATATTAAAATTTTTGTTAGAAAAGATTTTAGCGCTCAAAGCCCTTACTATTTGGAAACAGTAAGACGCTTGATTTTAAAGTATATAGAAGAGAAAGATTTATTAGAAAAGGGCTTAAAAATTTATACTTTTATGGATTTTGAAAAACAAAGGTATGCGCAACAAGCTGTAAAAAAAGGTTTAGAGGAATGGGATAAAAGGCAAGGCTTTAGAGGTATAAAAAAGAATTTATCAAATTTAGAGGAACAAAAAACATTTATGGAAGAAGAAGAAAAAAAACTGCGCTCTCAATTGAGATCAGATTTTATTTTACCAGGTTTTGCTCTTTCATTAGATCCTGAAACAGAAGAAATACCTCCTGAGTTTTATATAAAATTTAAGGAAAAGTTTAAGCTCTTAGAAGAGCAAAATAAGTCTTCTGATTTTTGGTTTAAGAGAAAAAAACAACTGGCTGGAAAAATTTTCTCTAGTCTTATTTCTCAAGTTGAGGAAGATAAAATTATTTTATTAACTCCATGGGGTAAGGAAGTTTTGACTTTAGAAGATTTTGAATGGGCTGTTCCTGTTGAAAATAAAGAAGATAAAAACTTATTAGATTCTGCAAGGGAAGTTTTTAAAGTGAATGATGTTATTTCTGTTAAAGTAAAAGAAATAGAAGAGGAGAATCAGTTAAAACAGTCTCAGCAAGGATTGGATAAAAATATTGAATTAACACTTTATCAAGAGCCTTTAGCTGAAGCTTCTTTAATTTCTTTTGATTTAGAAAATTCAAAAATCATTGCCATGGTTGGTGGCTATAATTATAATCGTTCCCAATATAACAGGGCTTATCAAGCCCGTAGGCAGTCTGGCTCTGTATTTAAGCCCTTTGTGTATGGAGCGGCTTTAGAAAGAAAGTTTCGTCCTAATACTTTAGTGAGTGATTCCCCTATTGTTTTTACTCCTAAAGAGGCTGAAGAAAAAAAAGAGGCTCAAGAAGAAGATCTTTCTACACAAGATCTTTGGCGACCAGTGAACTATAGCAATAGATTTTTAGGGGATGTTTTGTTTCGTCAAGCTCTCATTAGCTCTTTAAATGTTCCCACCGCTCGTGTTATTGAAAAAACAGGCTTAAATTGGGTGCGTTTTTATGTTAGGCGATTAGGGATTTTTAGTCCTTTAAATCCAGATTTTACAATGGCTTTAGGTTCCAGTTCTTTAACTTTATATGAAACTTTAAAAGCTTTTTCTGTTTTTGCAAAACAAGGTCAGGGTATTCAACCCCTTTTAATTGATAGGATAGAAGATAATAAAGGAGAGGAGTTGGTTTCAAGTCTTGGAATGGATGATTTTTTTATAGAAGAAATTGCAAAAGCTGAAGAATTTGTGCTTGAGGAAAAATCCAGATGGTTTAAGGAAGATAGTCCTGAAGAAGATCAAAGTGATTTTCAAAAAAGATGGCAAGCTTTGTTAAATTCAGAATCTAATCAGTTAATCCCTGCTAATAGCAGTTATGTTTTAATGAATCTTTTAGAGGCTGTTATTCAAGATCCTGAGGGAACAGGTCATAAAGCTATTGTTTTGGATCGGCCTGTAGGAGGAAAAACAGGAACTACTAATGGAAATTATGATACATGGTTTGTAGGAGCCTCTCCTATTATTTCTACGGCAGTTTGGTTAGGTTTTGACAATGAGAAAAGTTTAGGAAAAGCAGAGACAGGAGCGCGAACCGCCTTGCCAATATGGATAGATTATATGAAAAAAAGCCATGAGGACTTAGCTCCTGTAGATTTTCCAGTTCCAGATGAAGTTGTTTTTGCAAATATCGATGGAGAAACAGGAGGATTGGTTTCTTCTAAAAGTCGGGAAGTTATTCATCAAGCTTTTGTAAAGGGCACAGAGCCTCAAGATCACTCAGATAAAGAAAATCTTGGATTTTCTGGAGAAGATTCCTTAGATCTGAATGAAACAGAATTTATAAAAGAAGACTTATCTTACTGATGCAAAAAAATATAGAAATTGTTAAAGCTTTTCAAAATAATTTAAAAGGGTTAAGTGTAAAAATACCATTAGGCTCTTTTACTGTTATTTGTGGTTTAAGTGGTTCAGGAAAGAGCTCTCTGGCTTTTGAAACTTTGTATGCAGAAGGTCAAAGACGCTATCTCCAAAACCTTTCTAATTATATAAAGCAATATATTATTCAACAAAGCCCGCCAGATGTAGAAAGAATTTTAAATTTACCTCCCGCATTGGCTTTGGAGCAAAAAAATAATGTAAAAAGCTCTCGCTCTACAGTAGCCAGTCTTTCTGGATTGGCGGATCACTTAAGGCTTATTTTTGAAAAACTAGGTCACATTCACTGTCCCAAACATAAAATTCCATTAGAATCTTTTTCAGCTAGTCAAATAGCTCAGTATCTTTTATCTCGTTTTGAAGGAGAAAGAGCTTTTATTTTAGTTCCTATTTTAGGTCAGAATATTTCTAATTCTAAAATGTTTTTAAATAGTCTTCGCTCTAAAGGTTTTATTCGCTTTCTTTTTCCTACAAAAGACACATTAAGTTTAAAACAAGTAAAAAGTATAGAAAATATAAAAAGACTCCCTAAAAAAACATTTTATCTTTTATTAGATCGCTTGGTTATAGAAGAAAAACAAAAAGCAAGAATGAGAGATTCTTTTAAACAGGCTTTTGATTTACCAAAGATATTTCCGTCTTATTCTGGTGTTTTTTCTGAAGATTTTATAGTTCAAACTTTAAAAGGAGATAAAATTTTTTTTTCAAATAAAGTGAGATGTCCAAAATGCTCCTA
>JAPORL010000176.1 GCA_026712605.1 Pseudobdellovibrionaceae bacterium
TCTTTCTAACTGAGCTTTTCTTTCCTCCTCCCTCTTCTTCCTCTCCTCTTCTGCTTTTCTCTCTTCCTCTTGCTTTCTTCTTTCTAATAACTCTCTATTAGCTTCATTACAGATACCCATAATTTTTGTAGTAGCTAAAGCTGTAGATTCTTTATCTTTTAATCCCTCACAATCTACAATATCTTGAGACGATAAATCCTCCCTTAATTCACTACCTCCTTTCCTACTTTGACGCTTGTATTTATCCGCTATATCCTTTAACTCACTATAACAGCTTGAATTAGACCCAGCTTTTCTAACTTCCTTTAAAGCTTTATCTATACTTGAACTTATAGAAAAGCAGTTTTTTACTCTTTTTTTAAAATCATTTAATTTGTTTTCACAAAAGCCTTTACAGTCTCTAGCTCCTAAGCTACAAACTTCTTTTTGTATGTTATTAACAGAAGATATAAGGCTTGCCATGTTACTTGTAGAACAAGCTTGATTATTTTCAGAGTTTAAAAGATTAGATTTTAAAGCGCTTAGGTTTTTATTTACTCCATATTCAGAAGTACAGTTGTTTAAATTTTCACAGCAGGTTTCAACAACTTTATATTCATACTCACAGACTTTATAAATACTTTGTTCATGTTGTTTATCTAGGTCATTTTTTAAGCGACTTAGTCAGTCTTCATCTAGCTCACAAGTCCAATTGGATGTATCTTCTAAATAGGGGTTTGAAAAAGCTACTGGATTATAAAAAAATTGTAAAATAAGAAAGATAAAAAAAGATAAAAAAAACTTTGATTTAATAGCTATTTTTTTAAGAAATTCAATAAAAAATAACACACTAATTTATCGGTTAAAAAGCTAAAAATCTTTACAAGATTTTTAAATCATGCAATCCTTTTAGTAGTATGTCAGAAGCAGTTTGTCCAAAGTGTAAAGGTAAATTTAGTGAGTTTAAACTTAAGAGCTCAGGTGTTATTGTAGATGTTTGTCAAACTTGCTATAGTGTATGGTTTGATAAAGATGAATTTTGGACAGTTTTAAAAAATAAAGAAGTTAAAAAAGAATTTGAAAAAAAAGGTTTATTAAATAAAAAAATAACTCAATATAAATGTCCAAAAAGCCCTTCTTCTAATGCTTTTTTATATCAAGGTATTTTACCACAAACACAGGTAACAGTTGAGCACTGTCCTTTGTGTAACTCTTTTTTGTTTGATGATAGAGAATACCGAGAAGCTAAAACTCAAATAGATCAAAGTGTAAAAACAATTCAATCTATTGTGGGAAAAAATAATTTAAAAGCTGTTAAGGAAGATGATTTTTCCGTTATGCTTTTTCAAAAACGCTTAAATAGTTTAAATAATGAAGTTTATCAGTTTACAAACTCTATAAATAGACCCAGTAAAGTTCAATCTGTATTAGGTTTTTTTGGACGAATAACAAAGTCTTTCTCTCTTATGTTAAAAGAGCCTGAAATTATTTTATTCAGTTCACTTCAAGTTTTAGGTATTGCTATAGGCTATGTCATTTGGATTCAAATGTTAGGCTGGATACCTGAAGAGGTTTGGGCAGAAGCTCGTAAAACTGATGATTATTCTTCTGGAATAGGTTTTCTTTTAGTGGTCTGGGGATTTATTTGTGTTGGTTTTGCGGCTTTACCTATAGGTTTTTTTACAGCTTGTATGGGAGCTGTTCATCTTCTTAAAAAACAGGGAAAAGAATCTACAATTTTAAGATGTTGTAAATTTGTTTTTCCAAAAATTTGGCAACTTTGGGTTTTTAGCTGGTTGGATGGCTGGATTACAGTTAATCGGATTTTAGAAAGACTTCCCTCTAAAAATGATAAAAGAACATTTGCAGAGCGAGCTTTTCAAGAAGCCATGTATTATGCATGGAAAGTGGGAACATCAGGCGCTATTCCTAGTCTATTAACTACAGGTAACACTTGGCAGGCTTGTAAAAATTCTTTTGCTTTTTTAAAACATAAAACCTGGGATATAATGAAACTCAGAATTGGCTATTCTCTTGTTAGTTGGTTAGTTGGTATCACAGCTTATATTGGATCTGTTTTTGTAATTGCTCGCTCAGATCTTAAGCCATCTGGAAATGACATGTATGATGTTTTTGTCCTCTTGGGTTTTCCTATAATTATAGCAGTTGCTGTTCTTAAAATTCTTATAAGACCTCTTTATATTTTATCTCTTTTTGATATTTATTCAGATTACATGATTCATACAAAACAAAAGATCCTCGCTCCTCAAAAAAACTCCTTTGCTCAATCAGCTCTGTGGTTTTTTATTCTTCTTGTTATTGTAATTTTTGCTGTTATCTTATTTCGTGGTGAAATAGGACTGACAGAAAGACTTTCCGCTCAATAAAAAAAGTCAATAGATTGACAAAATAAAAACATTCTATAGTCTGTGCTTTGATGTTTTTTAAGAAACTTTCCATTATTTATAAACTTTTTGTTTCAATCAAATTGGCTATTTTTATACTAATTAGTTTGGCTGTTTTAACAGCTATTGGCACTTTTGTAGAATCAAAATACGATCAAGAGTTTGCCAATAAATTAGTTTATCATTCTTTTTGGATGGCAAGTGTTATGTTACTGCTATCTATTAATTTAACTATGGTTTTGATTGATCGCTGGCCATGGAAAAAAAAACATGCCCCTTTTGTGTTAGCTCACTTTGGAATTTTAACTTTAATTTTAGGCTCTATTTTTACAAAATATCTTGGTGTGGATGCCTCTCTTTCTTTTAAAGAGGCTGAGAGCAGTTCTACAATCAGTTTGTCCGATATGGAAATTAAAGTGTATTCTTCTTTTGATGGAGAAAAATTTAGTCTTATCTATCAAAATCCAGTAGATATGTTTTTTATAAAACCCACAGAGAAAAAAGCTTATTCTATATCAACAGCAGGAGAAGAGTTTAAAGTGGTTGAATACTTACCTTTTGCTTTAGGAAGGCAGACTTTTAAGTCGGTTTTAAAAGGGGGACAGCCTGCCCTTCGGTTTCATTTATTTGGCTCTAGGGCTAATTTGGTGGAATGGTTGTCTTTAGAGTTAGGTCAAACTACTGTAAGTAAAAAATTTGGTCTAGCTACTATCAGTTTAACTGTAGATAAAAATTATAAAGCTAAAAATAAAAATGAACTGGTTTTATTTGTTCAAAAGGAGCAGATTTTTTATTCTTTAAATAACAATCAAAAAAGATCTTTAAAATCTGGGCGGACTTTTCAAACCGGTTGGATGGATTTTGAATTTCGTCTTTTAGAATTTTTTCCAAAAGCTCAAAAAGAATTTATTTTTAAAGCTGTAGAAAAGCCCTCTGAAGACACAGTAAAAGCTATTAGAATAAGGCATGAGGATCAATCTGTTTGGGTAGGGCAAAACTCTTATGCCCGTTTTTTTAAAAAAGATAAGATGTATGTTTTAACTTATTTAAACAAAAAAGAGGCTTTAGGTTTTAGTTTAAAGTTGATTGATTTTAAAATTACAAAATATCAAGGAAGTAATAAAGCTAAAAGTTATGAAAGTACAGTGGAATTGGAGAACGGCTCTAAGGTTCTTATTTCTATGAACGAGCCTTTAAAATATAAAGGTTGGACTTTTTATCAATCTAGTTTTATAGAGCCTGAAAAAGAAACCGACTCCTATGTCTCTATCCTTTCTGTTAATCGGGATCCGGGACGCTTTTTAAAATATGTAGGCTCGGCTTTAGTTGTAATAGGAATCATTTTTTTATTTTATCGTCGCAAGTTGTCTTGATTTTATTTTTAAAAATTTATATCAGGTTTTGTCAATTCCAGTCATTTTGTCAATTCCCGCGAAAGCGGGAATCTCTTCAATAAGTGGATTTTAGATAAAATCAATCTGCCAGATTGATTTTTAGATTCCTGCTTTTGCAGGAATGACAGCTAAAAAAGTTTGGATAGTCAATTATATAGTAAAGCCACTTAGGTTTTCAAGTATCGATACTAGACCAACCCACTTGAAAACCTAAGTAGCTTCATTATATAATCCTCTCAAAAACGGGAATGTGATTGACAAAAAAGTTATTTAAGTTTATTTTATAAATAGATTTATATAATTTTTTAAAGGATTTTTATAAAATGACAGCGCAAAAAAAACTTTCTATTTCTGCTAAAAAGTTTAATCAAAAACCAGAGGAGCAAGCTTTTTTTACTTCTCGTGTTGATCGTATTGTGGCTTGGAGCCGGCGAAATTCCCTCTGGCCTATGACTTATGGGACAGCTTGCTGTGGGATTGAGATTATGTCAGTTTTAGGACCTCGTTATGATCTGGCTCGTTTTGGAGCGGAGGTAGTTCGGTTTTCTCCTCGTCAGTCTGATCTTATGATTGTTGCTGG
>JAPORL010000245.1 GCA_026712605.1 Pseudobdellovibrionaceae bacterium
TTATCAAGTCAATGGAAAAAAGTCTCGTTTTTAAAAAGCCTTTAAGTTGTTTTAAAAATTCAGATATATGTAAGGATAATTCAGTTTAAAGCTTATTTATAACTAAAAGGCTTAGGAGAGATAGACTCTGGACGACCAAAATCATCATAAGACTGAAAGTGTGTAGGCAATAAACCAAGATTTCTGGCTTTTTTTATAGCATTTCTGAGCTGTTTTTGTTGTTTTGATTTTAAACCATTGTTGCGAGCAGGGGTGATTTTAGCTCCCTCAATAAAAGAATACAAAGCTAAAGGATCCTTATAATCAAATACTAAAATTTTTTTCTTTTTATTCAAAATGTTCCTTTGTTTTTTATGCCATTTAACAGGCTTTCCATAAAAAATCAAGAGCTTTTAAAATTTAATAAAAATTATTTATTGAATTTCCACAACAGGCTTTAAACTGGCTTATCATTATAAGAGTTATATCCCATTTTGAAATTTGAGTGAAAAGCTTTTAAGATAAAAAGTTAAAAACGAGTTCGGATTTGAGCACATAGCGACTGCAAGTCGGTTTATGAAAAAGGCATGTCTGAAATTTATATATTTATTTAAGTTTCTTGATCAAAAGCTTGTAAGATATAAAGCTAAAAACGAGTTCGGATTTGAGCACATAGCGACCGCAAGTCGCTTTGTGGCAAACCGCATGTCTGAGTTTTTCGCTTTATATCTTACAAGCTTTTCACATAATAATTCAAAATGAATTTAGATTTGAACTGAATAGCGACCGCAAGTCGCTTTGTGGCAAACCGCATGTCTGAGTTTTTAACTTTTTATCTTACAAACTTCTCACATAATCATTCAAAATGAATTCAGATTTGCCAAAAATCTCTGATAACTTATCTTTTTAGGCTGGACAAAAACAAAAATCTTTTGTTTTATAAGGTGGAGTTTTTAGAATAAAGGATATTTAATGAAAATATTTTCAGGCAGTTCAAACCCAGTTTTTTCTGAATCTATTGCTAAATCTTTAAATACAAAATTAGGAGATATTACAATATCCCGCTTTGCTGATGGAGAGATATTTGTTCAAATCAATGAAAATGTGCGAGGTCTTCATGTTTTTATTATCCAAAGCACTTGTCCTCCTGTGAATGAAAATTATATGGAGCTTTTTTTAATATTAGATGCTTTAAAAAGAGCCTCAGCTCAAGAGATCACTTTGGTTATGCCTTATTACGGCTACTCTAGACAAGATAGAAAATCAGCTCCTCGTGTGCCTATTTCAGCTAAATGTGTTGCTGATATGTGCTCTTCAGCTGGCGCTAACAGATTGTTGGTTGTGGATTTGCATTCTCCACAAGTGCAAGGGTTTTTTAATATTCCAGTAGATAACCTTTTTGCTGAGCCTGTTTTAGCTCAAGCTTGGAAAGATTTTTATTCTAAAAAGGAAAATATAGTAGTTGTAAGCCCTGATGCGGGAGGGACAGAAAGGACGAGAGCTTTTGCTAAAAAAATAGAAGGTGCCAGTGTAGCTATGATTGATAAAAGACGGCAAGAAGCCAATAGGGTAAAAGCTTTAAATGTAGTGGGTGATGTGAAAGATAAAACCGCTTTAATTTTAGATGATATGATTGATACGGCAGGAACGCTTTGTGAAGCTTCTGTTAAACTTTTAGAAGCAGGAGCTGAACAGGTTTATGCTTTAGCCACTCATCCTTTATTTTCAGGTTCCGCTATTGAAAATATTGAGCAAAGTCCTATAAAAACAGTTTTTGTAACAGATACCATTCCTTTAAAAGAATCTGTTAGAAAATCTAACAAAATACAAATCGTCAGCCTTGCTCCCTTAGTTGCTACAGCCATTACAAGCATTTCCACTAAACATTCTGTAAGCCGACTTTTTAATTGACAAATCAGTGGCTTTTTTATAGCTAGATTATTACATTCAGTCGGAGGAAAATAAAATGAGTGATTTGCTAATTAAAGTTAGAACACGAACAGAGAGGGGTAAAGCCAACAAAAAAATCCGAAAAAATAAATTTATCCCTGCTGTCGTTTATGGAAATGGACAGAAAAATCTTAGCTTTTCTTTAGATATTCGTGACGCTGAAAAATATTCTAAAAAAGGTTTTGAAAATAAAATTTTTACTTTTGAGTCTGAGGATAAAAATTTAAAGGGATTAAAAGTTATTAAAAAAGTGACATCTCGCCATAAGGTCAGTCACCAGCCTATCCACATGGATTTTTTATCTTTAGATATGACAAAGACAATTCGTGTTCCTGTTGATCTTAAATTTATAGGAACTCCTAAAGGAGTGAAAGAAGAAGGTGGTATTTTTAATATTATTTTAAGAAGTATAGAGTTAGAGTGTCTTCCTAGCGAAATTCCTCCCTATATTGAATTAGATGTTTCTGGTTTAAGCCTCAATCAAAATATTCATGTTGCGGATTTAAAAATCTCAGGAAATATAAAAATAATTACAAAATCTCAAAGAACTTTGTGTACAGTTGTGCCTGTTGTAGAGGAAGAAGTAAAAACGGAAGCTACTGAAGATTCTGTTCCTACTCAAGTGGCTAATGAAGATAAAACTAAAACAGAGAAAAAAGACTAATTTTTTACAAATTGTTTTTCTGATATGAAAATTATTGTCGGTTTGGGAAACCCCGGTTCAAAGTATTTATTCACCCGACACAATTTGGGCTTCATGATAATTGATGCTTTGTCTGAGAGTTCTGCTTTTCAAACTAAATATAAAAGTCAGATTCAAAAAATAGAAATACAAAATAAGCCTTTATTGTTAGTTAAACCTCAAACTTTTATGAATTTGTCGGGACAAGCCGTTCGGGAAATCATTTCTTTTTATAAAATAGCTTTAGAGGACTTACTTGTTATTCATGATGATAAGGATTTAGCTTTTGGAACAATGAAATTTCAAAAATCTAGAGGGCATGGGGGTCATAATGGGATTAAAAACATTCATCAGGAATTAAAATCACAAGATTATATTCGCTTAAAAATGGGAGTAGCTGGTGAAAAAAATTTTGAACAAGATACATCTGATTTTGTTCTTTCGGCTTTTAGTGAAAAAGAGCGAGAAAATTTAACTGATTTTTTAAATAAAGCTGTAAGGGCTATTGAGTGTTTTGTTGTAGAGGGTTTTAATCAGGCTAGCAGTCAATTTAATTCTAAAGAGCTTATTTAAGTTTTTTTCAATATCTCCACAACTATCTACAACAAGGTTTTTGACAAACATTTGAAATTTTTTTTCTTCTTTTTCTTATTACTTTGTGTTAGAAATGTTAAAGCTGTTTTTTTCAGGTATTATGATTATTGGATTTAAAAAATTCAGATTTTATTTACAATATAAAAAAGTTAGCTTTTAATATAAAGGGAGTAGAAATGAATAAACAAATAAAAAATTTTTTAGTGGGAATGATAGCGGTACTTTTATTATCTTCCTGTCATTTTATGCAGAAAAAAGCTGAGTTCTCTAATTTAGGATCATCTAAAAGGGGACTGGCATCGCTTTTTAATTCGGTTTTATTTGTTAATATACCTGCGGGAAGTTTTGAGATGGGAGACTTTAATAAAAAAGTACCAGTAGAAATAACAAGGACATTTCAGATGATGGAGACAGAAGTGACACAAAAACAGTGGTCTTCAGTGATGAGATATAATCCCTCTTATTTTAATAAGCCAGAATATTGCGATAATTATGACTGGTTTGGAACTTTGGAAGGCAAGGTAGAAATGTGTCCAGATAATCCTGTGGAGAATGTGAGTTATAGTGAAGTTCAGGAATTCATTAGTAAGATAAATGAAAATACAGGGGAATTATGCTCTAGTAAGGAGCTTAGAAGGAAAAATAGCGGGTGTTTGAGATTGCCGACAGAAGCAGAGTGGGAGTATTCAGTACGAGCAAATACTCATCCGTATATTGATTATTTTTTTGGAAATGATCCGTTATTGTTAAATACTTATGCTGTTTATAGTAAAAATTCAAAACAAAGCCAAAAAGTAAGAAGTAAAAAGAAAAATCCATGGGGTTTGTATGATATGTATGGAAATGTATGGGAATATGTTCAGGATACTTGGAGTGAAAGTTTGCCGGGAGGAACAGATCCTTTATTTATTCGTGAGCACTTTTATGGTTATGTTATTCGTGGTGGCAGTTATTACAGCTTGAATGAGAGCCTGAAATCCTCTTCTCGTTTCATGGCTTATCCAGAAGGGAAATCAAAATATATCGGCTTTCGTCTTGTAAGGACGCTTTAAATCTTTATACACTCTTATTTTTTGGCTTACTGAAGTATGAATTTCTGCCATTGATCATTGAACAGGCAAAAGTAAATTCTCTATGAAATAAATTTTAAA
>JAPORL010000146.1 GCA_026712605.1 Pseudobdellovibrionaceae bacterium
AGAAAAAGGAATTCCATTATTAAATAGAGGTTTTGAAAGCGACTCTTATACCTTGAAATTGAAGGCTCTGTCTTCGATGAGAAGTGGAGGAGAACAAGCACTGCTATTATTAAATAAGGGCTTTGCAAGTAATGTTAAGGGATTACAACTCGCTACTCTGTCTTCAGCGAGAAGATTAGGAGAACAAGCACTGCCTTTATTAAAGACAGTGTTAAAAGATCAAAATTTAGATAAAGAAATGAGAAGATTGATTAAAAGGGCAATTGCTTATCTTGAGTAGCTGGGTGTGAGCTAAAATAATGAACTCATGTTAAGGGAGAATTTCTTACCCATCCCATAGAAAATATTTTCCACTGTCTTTTGTTTGGAATTTTTTTAAAATCTGAATTCGTTTTTAACTTTATGTGAAAAGCCTGTAAGATATAAAGCTAAAAGATAAAAGATAAAAGATAAAAACTTTGGACATGCGGTTTGCCACAAAGCACCTTGCAGGTGCATTGTGTTCAAATCCGAACTCGTTTTTTAGCTTTGTATCTTACAAGCTTTTGATCAATGGAGTTAAATAGAGGCTTCCCAAAGCTATTATTTAAGAGATGACTTAGTTTTAATTTTATAGTAAGAGCTATAGATATGAAGATAGAAGTGAAAGTTCCTTCTGTAGGAGAATCAGTCAATACAGCAGAAATAGAAAGTTGGGAAAAAAAATCAGGAGATCTTGTTACAAAAGGAGATATTCTTGTCATTTTAGAAACGGATAAGGCTTCTATGGAAGTGCCTGCAGATCAGTCAGGATTGCTTTCTATATTAAAAAAAAAGGGAGATACAGTTTCAGTAGATGAAGTTATAGCTTTTATAGATACCAGCGCTACAGCTGATTTAAAAAAAAATTCCACTTTATCTAATGATTCTGAAAATAAGAAAACTAAAAAAGAGGAAGTTAAACAAGCTTTAGATACTAGCCAAGCTTCCAAGTCTTATAAAGATAAAGAATATTTAAGTCCTGCAGTAAGACGCTTAGTTGATGAAAAAAAGCTTAATCCTTCTCAAATAGAAGGAACAGGGCGAGGGGGAAGGCTTACTAAAGAAGATATTTTAAAAGCTCTCAATGAAAGATCAACTTCAACAAATGAAACTAATTTGTCTCCTGATTTGCTAGATCAAAAAACGGAAGTATCTTTAAAAAAAGGACAGAGTGTAGAGCCTATGACTAGGTTAAGGCGAATCACAGCTGAAAAGCTAGTTCAATCTCAACATAATACAGCTACCCTAAGTACTTTTAATGAAGTGGATTTAAGCCGTATTATTGAAATTAGAAAAAACTATCAGGAAAGTTTTGTAAAAAAATATTCTTATAAATTGGGCTTTATGAGTTTTTTTGTAAAAGCCGTTATTTCTGCATTAAAAGAATATCCTAAAATTAATGCTTTTACTGAAGGAGATAATATTATCTATAATGATCATCAGCATATAGGAATAGCCGTTAGCACAGAAAAAGGCTTAGTCGTTCCTGTTCTTTTTTTTGCAGAAACTTTAAATCTAGCGCAAATTGAAAAACAAATTATAAATTATAAAGAGAAGGCTTTATCCAGAAAACTCACTCCTGATGATTTGTTAGGAGGCACCTTTACTATTAGTAATGGCGGAGTGTTTGGCTCACTTATTTCTACCCCTATTTTAAATCCTCCTCAAAGTGGAATTTTAGGGATGCATAAAATTGAGCAAAGACCTGTTGTTCGGGAAGCTAAAATTGAAATCCGACCCATGATGTATTTAACTCTTTCTTATGATCATAGAATTGTAGATGGAAGAGAATCAGTAGGATTTTTAGTTAAAGTAAAAGAAGGTTTAGAAGAGCCCGCTCGCTTACTTATAAATTTTTGACAAGAAAGGATAAAAATGCAGGAATTTGATTTAGTAGTCATTGGTTCAGGACCTGGAGGTTATGTAGGAGCTATTCGGTCAGCTCAATTAGGTTTAAAGGTTGCTGTGGTAGAAAAAGAAAAAAGTTTAGGAGGAACATGTTTAAATGTGGGATGTATCCCTTCTAAAGCTTTATTGGAATCAAGTGAGCATTATGAATTTACAAAAAATGAAATTAAATCACATGGGGTAAGTTGTTCCAATGTGAAATTTGATTTAAAGCAAATGCTGAATAGAAAAAATCAAATTGTTTCTGAACTCACTCAAGGAATTGAGTTTTTATTTAAAAAAAATAAAATAACAAAATTTCAAGCTTGGGGAAAATTAAAGTCTCCTACTGAAGTCCAATTAAAAACAGAGACTAAAACAGAAACTATAAAAGCTAAAAATATATTATTAGCTACAGGAAGTTACCCTATAGAATTGCCCTTTGCTCCATTTAACAAAGAAGAGATTATTTCTTCTACTTCAGCCTTAAGTTTTTCAAAAGTTCCAGAAAAATTAATTGTCATAGGAGGTGGGTATATTGGTTTGGAATTAGGTTCTGTTTGGAGAAGGTTAGGGAGCGCAGTTATTGTGATTGAAGCTGGGGATTGCTTATGCTCTTCAATGGATAAACAGGTCAGTGAAAAATTTTTATCTCTTCTTAAAAAACAGGGCATGCAATTTCATTTACAGTCTAAAGTTACAAAAGTAGAAGTGAAAAATAAAAAAGCAAAGCTATTTTTTGAAGATTCCAAAGGACAGTCTAACACTTTAGATTGTGATAAAGTTTTGGTTAGTGTAGGACGCAAAGCCTTTACGAAAAAGTTAGGCTTAGAAAATGTAAAACTTAAAACAAACTCTTTTGGTCAAATGGAAGTAGATAAAAATTTTAGAACGGCTCAAAAAAACATATTTGCGATTGGAGATTTAATTCCCGGTCCTATGCTAGCGCATAAAGCGGAAGAAGAAGGGGTAGCTGTTGCTGAATTTATTGCTACTGGTTATGGACATGTGAATTATGAAACGGTTCCAAGTGTTATCTATACTTTTCCAGAAGTAGCTAGTGTGGGTAAAACAGAAGAGCAATTGATAGATGAAAAAAGAGATTACTTATCAGGCTCTTTTCCTTTTATAGCGAATGGACGAGCGAAAGCCCTTAATGATACACAAGGTTTTGTAAAAATTTTAGCAGATAAAAAAACAGATAAAATCTTAGGGGTTCATATTATAGGTCCTCGAGCTGGTGATTTAATAGCAGAAGCTGTTATCGCTATGGAGTTTCATTCTAGCAGTGAGGATTTAGCTAGAAGTTTTCATGCTCATCCCACATTAAGTGAAGTCATAAGAGAGGCTAGCTTATCTGTTCATAAAAGAGCTAGACAGATATAATTTTTCAAACTATGAGATCTCGTTTCTCTTTTTTTAAAAAATACAGTTTATTTACTATAATTTTTACTTTAATTACTATTTTTTGGGGAGCTTGGGTAAGACTTTCCTTTTCAGGTGATGGCTGTGGCAAAAGCTGGCCATTATGTGAAAATAAAATCTTTCCAGAAAATATAATGGCTTTTATTGAATGGCTACATAGATTATCTTCTGGACTATCTTTTATTTTTATATTTATTTTATTTTTACTATCTATTAAATTTTACTCCAAAGGTCATGGAGTTAGAAAATTTTCCGGAATTAGCTTTGTATTAGTTTGTATAGAAGCTTTAATAGGAGCTATCTTAGTTTTAAGCGGTTTAGTTAGTGACAATACCGAAAAAATAAGGGTTTTAGTTTTAGCTGTTCATTCTGTGAATAGTTTACTACTTGTTGGGTCTTTAAGCTTATCTTATAAAATGAGTTTATGGGAAAACAGAAATGCTAAATTAAATGATGGGCTTAGATTTAAAAAACCCTTGATTTATTTTCTTTATCTTTTTCCTTTATTAGCTTTAACAGGAAATATTGCCTCTTTAGCTGGACAGTTATTTCCTAGTGAGTCTTTATCTTCAGCCTTAGCCTTAGATCTGTTGCCTTCAGCACATACTAGTTTAAAAATCAGACCTTTTCATCCTTTGTTGGCTATTGCTTTTTTATTGGGGCTTTGTGTTTTTTCTTATTTTAAAAAATATTTGATTGTTCCGACTTTAGCTGTTTTTGGAGTCGTCTTATTTGGGTTTTTTACTTTATTTTTTTTATCTCCTTTGTGGATGAAAATAGCTCATTTAATTTTGGCTTATTGCTTATGGATATTTTTGATTGCGTTTTCTGTGGAAAGAGTTAAAGTGTAAGTTAATTTTATAATTATAGATTTGACTATCCAAACTTTTTTAGCTGTCATTCCTTGTTTAGCGGTCATTCCTGCGAAAGCAGGAATCTAAAAATCAATCTGCCAGATTGATTTTATCC
>JAPORL010000003.1 GCA_026712605.1 Pseudobdellovibrionaceae bacterium
CTTTATACATTTAATTTCTTTTTTTATAGAAACCAACATCTATTTGATAATGTTTAATTTTATCATGAAGAGAGCTTCTAGGAATTTCTAAAAATTGAGAAACCTTAGTTTGATTTCCTTTATAAGTTTTTAAAGCTTGTATGATAGATTTTTTTTCTAAAAGCCATAGAGGTTTTTTTTCTTTTTGATATTCATCCTCCAGTCTTTCTAAAATGGATAGGGCTTTTTCTTTGTCTAAAAATTCTGAAGGAAATAAAGCTTTTGCTCTTTCTATAGTGTTTTTAAGTTCTCTAATATTACCTGGCCAGTGATAGCTTTTAAACAGTTTTAAAGCGGTTGAAGAAGCTGTAACTCCATACTGAAGGCAAAAGTAATGAAACAATTGTTCAAAATCTTCCATTCTTTCAGATAAAGAGGGAATTTTAATTGTGACCACATTTAAACGAAAAAACAGATCTTTTCTGAAATTGTTATTTTGAATTTTTGAGTTTAAATCTTGATGAGTAGCTGAAATAATACGAACATCTGATTGAACAGGGAGATCACTTCCAATAGATTTGATTTCTTTATATTCAATAGCTCTTAAAAGTTTAGGTTGTAAGGAAATAGGGAGATCTCCAATTTCATCCATGAAAAGAGTCCCTTTATTTGCAGTTAAAAAAGCTCCTTTTCTGTTATTTATAGAGCCTGTGTAACTTCCTCTTGTATGACCAAATAATTCACTTTCCACAAGGCTTTCTGTGAGAGCGCTACAATTGATGCTAACCATTAAGGCTCGGCTTCTTTTTGAATAATTGTGAATCATTTGAGCAATTAGCTCTTTTCCAGTTCCTGAAGGTCCTAAAAGTAAAACAGGAGCTGAACTGTTTGCAATATGAGGGATACGGCTTAAACTCTTATTCCATGCAGAGTTTTTGCTTTGACACACCATTTTCCATTTGTGATTAAATCTTTCGTAAGAAAATGTAAATTGCTGATTTCCTATTTGAATATTATCATTATGATTTAAAATAGCTGTTTGAATACGAGAACCATTTAAAAAAACACCATTTTGGCTGTCCATATCCTTTAAAATATAAAGTTTTTTATCTGGTTTTTTTTCTATTCGCGCATGTCTTCTAGATACAAAACTATCATCTAAAACTAATAAATTGTGTTTTTCTCTTCCAATACTTAAAAAATCCTTAACTTCTGTTTGTTCCATTGCCTCTTTTTTCTTCCAATAAAGGAAGGCATTTGACATAGATAACTTATCATCTTTGATTTTTTTTGTGAGCATAACTTCTCCTTGATTTTTTAAAGAAATATCATTTTAGGTAAATTTTTTCTATGAAATTTTCTTTTTTTTTGAAAATTCGTAATTCGGCATTTTATTGAAAAAAACCAAAAATTTATTTTATATAAAATTTCTTACACTTAGATTTTATAATACTATGTGTTAAAACTCCTATGAGTTTGAATTCAAAAAATATGTTGTAAAGCTAGTTAGATATTTGTATTTAGAGTGTTAATGACTCTTTTTATTATTTTTTGTTTTTCATGTTTTATAATTGCTTCTTGTATTTTTACAGCTCGTTTTGGAGCTAAATGGAATCTAAAGGCTTGTGTAGCAGTTGGTTCAGGAGCTTTGCTTTCTATTTGTTTTTTAGATTTTTTACCTCATTCTTTTGAAGACTCTAAGTTAGATGAAATGATTTCCATCTGTGTTTTATTAGGAATTTTAGTTCAAACTTTAGCAGATGTTTATCTTCTTCCTCATTTGGATTTTTTAGACAAGCTTTTAAAAATAGAAGCTAGTCCTAATCGCGAGCATCAACATGCTCATACATTTAGTTCTTTTTCTACTTGTTCTATAGTAGGTTGTTTATCTCTATGCTCTTTTTTTGATGGGATTCGCTTGTTTTCTGCTCTCAATATAGATAATTTTGTAGCTTTTAGCATGGTTTTTGGATTGTTTTTTCACTTACTTTCAGAAGGGGTTCTAATAGCTATTTTAGCTATGTCTTCGGGTTTCAAAAAACAAATTTTATTTGTTTTATCAGGTTCTGTTGCAATAGCTTTATTTTTAGGAGCCTTATTTGCTCAGATTTTTTCTCAAAATTTTTCTTTAGATTTGCTGATAGCTTTTTCTTCAGGCTGTTTAATTTATATCTGCTTTGTTCATCTTTTGCCTGTTTCTTTAAAGTTAGCTTATAGAAACTGGTTTTTTATTGGTTTATTTGTATTTTCTATACTTCATTTTTTAATTTAAAGAAGCATCCCTATTATATTTCATCAGCTTTTCCAGTTGAAGAGTCTCTTTTAGTTTGAAGGATTTTAAACACAGTTTTTTTATAGAACCACCATTCTGTCTAAATAAACTCAAATAGTTCAGTGAGTTTTTTTTCTATAATGTAAAATACAAGTCTGATTTCTCTGTTTACTCTTATAAAGTAAAACTTTCCAAAAGCTTGTTCCATATACCCTGATAGAAGTTCATGGATCTTGTTATTGTTTTCATAATATTCGGGACAGTTAGTTTTATCTAGATATTGACACTGATTTAAAATTTCCTGTTTTTTATATTCTAAAAGAAGAGTATCTTTAGCCATCTTCTTCATCGAATCGCAAACCTTTATAGTGTCTTGATAAGTTATCGGATGAAAATGAGCTTTTTGAGGCAAATTAGCACACTCTTCCGAATAGAGAATAAGCTTATCTAAACTGTCTATCATTTTAATGTTATAATCAGGATAAGTTTCTAAATCTCTTTCTTCTTCATAGTTTGGAGCCCCTACAAGATGTATCTTATGATCATCAACAGACTCTAAATCTACATGATACCTAAATAAATATAACAGAGGAAGTTTTACATGGGACACTAACTCATATTCATTATCACTTTCAAAGGGTTTATAATCATCTGATGGATAATTGGAGAAATCTTTTATGATAGCCAGAGTTTGCATTTGATACTTAATCGCTTCATTTAATGAATTTTTTGCCCAAGAGGTATCAAGATTTCCATTTGATCTTAAATAATTAGCTAAAAAATCACTCGCAAGCAAGTGTCTGTGTTTATCTGCCAATATATATAGCTCTGGCAAAGCAATACTATCATTTCCTTTAATGACTTCACATTCAAAATGGAAATAGCGGTAATCTAAATCTTGAGGATTTTGTATAAAATCTATTGCACCTTCATCTGTACAAATATAATCCCCTCTTTCATATTTTTTATATTCTTTCGCATGGCTTAGAAAAGAAAAAAATAAAACAAGAACTAATTTCATAAAACTAAAAACAAAATAAGTAAAAAGACTAAAAATAGCAAGAATAAAAGCTCTTTTTAAAAAGGAATAGGCTTTTTTTTCACAATCAGTGTCAGAAATTCGAACAATTGTCTCTTATTAGTTTTGATTTAATTTTTTTAGGAAACTTTTTTGCTTATTAATAGTTTAAGGAAGTTTCTTTATGAAAAAACCATTTAAAAAAACTCAACAACCTATTTTTACTCACGATAGATTTTTTAAAACCTTCTTCAACAATCCCACACTAAGCAAAGAATTAATAAGTCTTATCTTCTCAAAAAAAGAACTTAAAGCTTATAACTTAAACAAACTAAAAATAGAAAAAGACACTTTTTTAGATAAAAGAGCTGACCTTATTTTATCACTCCCTTTTAAATACTACCCTCAATTAAAATTAAGGCTTTTTATTCTTTTAGAGCATAAAAGCTATTATGATAAAAACTTTTTTAACCAATTATTAGATTATCAAGTTTTATTGCGAAAACAACTTATCCAACAAATAGGCTATCCCCAAGCTATAATCCCTGTGCTTTTTTACCATGGGAGAAAGCTTTTAAAGTGGAAGAGTTCTCTTCAAGAAGAAGACTTTAAGTCTTTTTTTTCAAAGATTCCTCTTCAATCCAGAAAAAATATGTTAAACTATGAGCCAAAGATAATAGACACAAAAAACTGGAAGCTAAAAGAAAGCTTTAGGTGTAGAAGATTTAGATCTTATGGAGTGATAAAGTTATTAGATGAGATATGGGATTTAAAGGAGGAAATAGATTCCTTAAAGGTGGTAGATGTTTATAGTGGTTTTGAGGCTTTATTGAGAGGTTTAGGAAAAGAGGAGAGAAAAACGGCAGAGTTAAGGATACTGGAGTATTTAAGGGATAATACGAGTTTAGATGTAAGGATATGGGGAAGAGCTGAAGAGTTGCTTATAGAAAAAGGGATTTTAAAAAAAGGAGGACTTATGCAAGATGTGAGAGAGATTATTGAAGAAAAAGGACGCTGGAAGGGT
>JAPORL010000200.1 GCA_026712605.1 Pseudobdellovibrionaceae bacterium
AACTTTCCAGAAAAGATTAAATTTATTCTATCTCTTCTAAAGGCAATAAAAAAGCCTCAAAATAAGTTCGGATTTGAACACACAGCGACCATAGGTCGCTTTGTGGCAAAACGCATGTCTGAAATTTTTCAGCTTTTTTATTGCCTTTAGACAGATTAATAACTTTGGAAAGTTATGTATATAATTCCTAATAATTGTTATAAAACAGTTAGTTAAAAGTAAAAAAATGTTATAACTCTTTTTTGTGACTGAACTTAGCTTGACAAATTTTTTTTTGACCCCATGTTAATTATCAGAAACAAAAAAGGAGGTTAATATGAACTTAAAACTATACAATAAAGCTCCTTGGGGACTATTCTCCGATTTAGATAGGGAGTTTAACAACTTCTGGCCTATACTAGAAGAAAAAAACAAAAATTCTTTTCCTGCCTGTGAGTTTCATGAAGATAAAGATAACTACTTTATCAGTTTGGATTTACCAGGTCTAAAAAAAGAAGACATCAAAGTCAGATATGAGAATCAAACACTATCCATATCTGGAACAAGAAAAGAAGAGTGTGTAAAAGATTTAAAGGAAAATGGCTCCCGTTTTACAGAAAAAGTTTACGGTTCTTTCAGTCGCTCTTTTAATCTGCCATGCTTAGTTGAGGAAGATAAAGTTGAGGCTCATTTTTCAAATGGTGTTTTAGAATTTATTCTTCCTAAAATAAATAAAAATAAAGGAAAAGAAATTTTAGTAAAAGAAGGAAAAAACTCTTTACTATCAAAACTAACAAAAAAAGTCAGTTAGTCTATTAAAAGAGGGGCTATTTAAGCCTCTCTTTTTTATTATGTCCCGTTCTGCGCAAAAACAAATCAGCTTAACAAAAAACATAAAATATCCAAACGAATACATTAAATCGTTTCAAAAAGAAGAATGGGCAATTGATGAAGAAACAGCTGTTAAACAGAAAGGGAAATGGAGAAATTTATTTGAAAAAAAAAGATTAAAATTTCTTCATTTAGAAATAGGATGTGGAAATGGAAAACATTTCGCTAATTTATGTTTAAAAAACTCTCAAAATTGTTTTTTAGCTATTGAAATTAAATATAAACCTCTCATACAAACAATAAGGCGAATAAAAAAAAATAATATCAAAAATGCAAGAGTGATACGATTCAATGCTCGTTATATTGATAGTTTATTTGAAGAAGAAGAGCTAAATAATATTTATATTCATTTTCCGGATCCTTGGTTAAAAAAAAGAAAAAGTAAAAAACATCAGTTAATTCAAGCTGATTTTTGTAAACAGCTTTATCAAATTCAAAAAACAGACTCTTTTTTAGAGTTAAAAACAGATTCAAAAGATTACTTTGAACAGTCAGTAAAAGAATTAAAAAAAGCAGGATATAAATTAGAAAAATATGAAACTGATCTGTATAAACAAAAAGAGCCTTCATTAAATAATTTAAGCCAATTTGAATTAATATTTGTTAAAAAAAATATCCCTATCCACTACTGTTTGTTCGTAAAAATCTAGTTTTTTTAATTTTTACTAGTTGTGTGAAAAGTTTGTAAGATAGAAAGCTAAAAGGAAATTCGGATTTGACAACAACACGACCATAGCTCGCTTTGTGGCAAACCGCATGTCCCGAGTTTTTAAAATTTATCTATATCTATTAAAGTTTCTTTTAAAAGCTTGTAAGATATAAAGCTCAAAACGAGTTCGGATTTGATACAATAGCGACCTATGGTCGCTTTGTGGCAAAACGCATGTCCGAGTTTTTGAATTTATATCTTACAAGCTTTTAAAAAAATTTTATTTATAAATAAGAATCAAAAATGGAGATAATTTGGCTCTCTATTTTGCTAAGCTTCTTGTTAAAGATTTTTTGAAAATAAGAAAAAATATACAATCAATTGATTTCAAAAAAGTGAATTTTATTTTTATGATTTACTACTGCCAAAAATAATTGAATACTTGAATGTGAGTCTGAAAGCAAACTCTCTGCCACTTTCTTAAGACGATCTTTTTGTTTATTTTTTAAAATTTTTTCTATTTGATCTTCTGAGTAAATAGATTTTACTTCCACTAAGATCTTTTCTTTATTTTTTTGAGCTAAAATATCTATTTCTACACCTAAAATTTTTTTATTTCTGTAAATAATTGTCCAACCTTCTTCTTCTAAATAAGAAACAACTGCTTCTTCCTTTAATAAACCTTTTATTTTCGTATTTATTTTATTCACAATTATTTTAAATTTAATTTTCGGAGTTTTTAATTAAAAGCAAAAATTGGATATATAAAAGCAACATTTCCTATAAAACTAAAATAGAAATTTATCTCTATAACTTTCCATAATAAAGTTCAATCTAGTCTATCTGTATTAAAAGCTACTTTACAAACCGAGTTGTATAATCATTTAAAGCTTCTTTAACTTTTCCACTGAGCCATAAAACGCCAATAAGATTAGGTAAAGCCATAGATAAAATCATTAGATCACAAAATTCCATAATGACTGTACTATGAGCAATGGCTCCTAAAAAAATAACAATTAATAAAATAATCTTATAAATTAAAGCATATTTTTCATTAAACACAAAAGAAAAACACCTTTCTCCATAATAAGACCAAGAAATAATGGTGGAGAAAGCAAATAGAAAAACAGAAATACTCAATATAAAAGGGAAGAGATTACTGACTTGACCTAAAGCCTGAGAAGTTAAAGCCGCTCCCTTTTGACCAGACACAAGATGAGCAAAATCTGGATTGTCATAAACTCCGGTTACTAAAATGACAAGAGCCGTTGTAGCGCAAATAATAATGGTATCTATAAAAGGCTCTAACAAAGCAACCACACCTTCTTCAACGGGATGCTCTACTTTAGCTACAGCATGCGCAATAGGAGAGGAGCCTAAACCCACTTCACTGGAAAAAGCCGCCCTTTGAAAACCTACAACCATAACACCAAAAAAACCACCTATACCTGATTCCATATTAAAAGCTGACTGAAAAATCAAAGAAATGACTGGAAGAATCCGATCATAATGAGCAATTAAAACAATAGTAGACATAATCATATAAATTACAAACATCAAAGGCACTACTCTTCCCGCCACTTCAGCAATTCTTTTAATGCCTCCAATAATAACGAAACCCACCAATACAATTAAAAACAAAGCGTAAGCCCACTGAGCATTTTCCAAAAAAGGAAAACTCATAGAAACCGCATTCAAAGATTGATTCACTTGAAAAGCCACTCCTCCTCCAAAGCTTCCGCCTATACATAAAATAGCAAAAAAAGTAGCTAAAAATTTACCCAGTTTAGGTTTATTAATTTGTTGAAATCCCCTTTGTAAATATCTCATAGGACCACCCATGAGCTGACCATCTGGTCGTTTTTCTCTAAACATAAGAGCTAGACTGCATTCTGTAAATTTTGTACTCATTCCAACAAAGCCCATCAACATCATCCAAAAAACAGCTCCCGGACCTCCTACAGAAATAGCTATAGCTACACCAGCAATATTTCCTAAACCAACTGTAGCTGAAAGAGCTGTTGTTAAAGCCTTAAAATGAGAAATCTCTCCTGCCTTGCTTTTCCCCTTATCTAAAACACCAGATGTTAAACGAATTGCATGTCGGAACAAACGAATATTTACAAAACCCATTTTAAAAGTAAAAAAAATAGAAGCAAAAAATATAATATTATTGTAAAAAAACTATTTATATAATCTGTCATAAATCAACTCTTTTTTGTTAACATTCTAAAATTGAAACTTCCTTTCTAAACTAAAAAAATTGTCTAAAAGTTATCAGCAAAATACAATTAATTTTCTGTCTTAAAGCGTTTAAAAATGTCTGATTGAGAAAAATATCCACTATCCTTTATATTTTAAGTCATTTATTGATAAAATTGGTCGTCTTTTTTTAGAAGTTAATTTTCTACAAATAAAAAATTTTCTAACTAAAGTCAAGCTTTAGCAAAATAACTTGCTATATAAGATAATTTTTTTTAATATAACGCCATGAAGTCTTCTATACTGTATTTCATAATTTTTTTGTTCCTTTTGCCACAATGCTCCTCCATAAAAAAAGATTCAAAAACATCATCACAAAAAAATAAAATTAACTTCATGGCTAAAAACTCAAAAACTGAGACTCCAGTCAAAAAGCAAATTAAACAAAAAAAGAGAAAATTAATGTCTAAAGAAGATCTTCTTCCAAAAGATTACTATAAACCTAAAAAAACTAAGGAAGAGCTAGAAA
>JAPORL010000057.1 GCA_026712605.1 Pseudobdellovibrionaceae bacterium
TCGCCAATTATTTTTTTTTAACCAAATAGGGACTCTTACTTTTTCTCTTTTAATTATATATACAAGAGGTTTTTTCCCTATTTTTAAAAAATGTCCTGAACCTAACATCTCAAGAGCTGTTTGTCCGGCCACATGAAAAGCTAAGCCTAATTCTTTTTGAGCTGTCAATAAACCTGATTGCCAGTTCAATTTATCTTTTGCCTTTATATAAGCTCCACCCCCTAGTTTTTTGATCATTTTATTTTTTAAACATTGTTGAATAGAAGGGGGGCTGATACCTTGGGATTTAAACCAAGAATAGGTATGAACAGCTTCATCTTTCCAACTAATAAAGAGCTTGTTTTTTATAGATTTTTTTCTCATAAAGTTCCTTTTAGTTTAAAAATATCACAAAAATTATATAAATGATATAAAAAATGAAGAAAAACTAAACTTTTTTATTTTTTCGGTTGATTGGTCTGGCTGAAAACTGTATTAAGGAACATCACTAAAAAATTGGAAAGATACAGAGTATATTTATATAATAAAAATTATTATTTTGAAGTTAATTGATTATCAGTGATTTCTTTGGCTTTTTGTGTATAAAGCTTTTGAGCTTTTGCAACTTGATCAGAAGACATAAGTTTTAAAAGGCTATCTCTCGATTTTATAGCCTGCTTATCACCATTTTTTGAAACTATATTCCACCATAAATAAGCATATACAAAGTTTTGAGTAACACCTTGTCCTTCTTTATACATATCCCCTAACATAACTTGAGCTAGGGCATTCCCTTGCTCCGCTGACTTTTTATACCAATCAAAAGCCTTCTTATAGTTTTGAGGAGTTCCTTGTCCATTGTAATACATTGCTCCTAAATTCACTTGAGCTAGGGCATTCCCTTGTTCTGCTGATTTTTCAAACCAATAAACAGCTTTTTTATAGTTTTGAGGTACGCCTTTTCCTTTGTAATACATTGATCCTAAATTCATTTGAGCTAGGGAGTTCCCTTGCTCCGCTGACTTTTTATACCAATCAAAAGCCTTCTTATAGTTTTGAGGAGCGCCCTTCCCTGTGTAATATATCAATCCTAAATCAGTTTGAGCAGAAGAATTCCCTTGCTCCGCTGATTTTGTGTACCAATAAACAGATTTTTTATAATCTTTAGAAACGCCTTGTCCATTGTAATACATTGCTCCTAAATTAAAAAGAGCTAAAGCATTTCCTTGCTCCGCTGATTTTGTGTACCAATCAAAAGCTTTTTTATAGTCTTGAGGGACGCCTTTTCCTTTGTAATACATGTGTCCTAAATTAGATTGAGCTAAAGCATTTCCTTGCTCCGCTGATTTTTTATACCAATCAAAAGCTTTCTTATAGTTTTGAGGAATGTCTTGTCCATGGTAATACATGTATCCTAAATTAAATTGAGCGGAAACATCTCCTTGCTCCGCTGATTTTTCAAACCAATCAAAAGCTTTCTTATAGTCTTGAGTAACACCTTTTGATTCGTAATACATTGCCCCTAACATAAATTGAGCGGAAACATCTCCTTGCTCCGCTGATTTTTTATACCAATCAAAAGCTTTCTTATAGTCTTGAGTAACGCCTTTTCCTTTATAATACCTGTCTCCTAAAATAGATTGAGCGGAAGAATTCCCTTGCTCCGCTGATTTTGTATACCAATCAAAAGCTTTCTTATAGTTTTGAGGGACGCCTTTTCCTTCGCTATACATTCGTCCTAAAATAGATTGAGCTAAAGGATTACCTTGCTCTGCTGACTTTTGAAAATATTGCAAAGCTTGTTTGTAGTTCTTTTTTTTAAAGTAATAAAGTCCTTTTCTAAAATCTGTTTTTAATTTTTTAAAATCTTGATTTTCAATACTTGCAGTAGATTTTGAAATTTCCTCTAAACTTTCAGTTTTATTTTGATTTTTTAATTCGCCTTGAGCAAAAGATATTAAAAATAAGAGCTTTAATAAAAATAGCTGTTTCATAAATATGTAGTGATATCGGTTTTTTAATAAAGAAACTTTAATTTCTTTTTTCGGTTTCAAAAAGCGCTTTTTCAATCGCAGGGACATGTTTATTTAAGGCTGATTGAATGCTTGAGCCTCTTTCTGCCTCATAAGTGATAACGGGAATATTTCTTTCTAATCCGTAATAGTCTCCTAAACTTCCAGGAGTGGGGTAGCCTATATCGTCTGTGAGTTTATATCCTGTTTCTTTTGAAATAATAGAGGACTCTGGCTGACAATTTCCATTAGTGTTGATCATAGGATTCCACGAATGAAGAGAGATAATTAGCTTAACAGGTTTATTTTTTATCCATTCTATAAGCTTTTTATTTTCTGGCTCACTGCAAGCTTTTAAACCGGGGTTGTATCTCTTTTTTTCAAATTTGCTGGTCCAGTTTTTTGTTGGTAAATTTCTATTTAGATCCACTCCATTTCTGTTTGTTCTTTGTGCCGTTAAAGAGCCTTCTATATTAAAACAAGGAATTAAGCAAACTTGTAATTTATAAGGAAAGTTTTGAATCCATTTTTTTAAAAGTCCTAAAGCTATGTAATTTCCTTCTGGCTCATCTCCATGAACACCTCCTAAAATAAGCACAACAGGACCTTTATTGCCAAAAGTATAATTTATAATAGGAAGACCTTGAGAGCTAATAGCAAAAATTTCAGTTTTAAACATATAATGATTTTGTTTAAGATTTTTTCTTAAAAACAGTTGTTCTCCTTAATTAAGCTTTTTAAACATTTTAAATTCTACTTGTAAAGATTTATTTATATAAGAACAAGAATAAGCCTACAGTAAAAGTGGATATAAACAGTAGGAAAAGACCAGTTGAGAGATTGACAAATACAAACTTCTTAAACAAAAATAAAATACTGGAAAAAACAAAAGCAGATAAAAAAGTCACTTTTAATTTTTTTTCCCAATAGAGATAGGATGATATGATAAAAGTAAGTTTTGCTGATGTTCAACAAGCTGAAAAGCGTTTGAATCCTTTTATCACTCAAACTAGCCTTTCTCGTTCTGACTATTTTAGTAAAAAATTTTCCACTCAGGTTTTTTTAAAATGGGAAACTGATCAAAATATAAAAAGTTTTAAAATTAGAGGAGCTTTAAATAAAATTTTATCTTTAACGGAAGAGGAAAAAGCTAGAGGTTTAATTGCCGCTTCTGCTGGAAATCATGCGCAAGGAGTGGCCTTAGCTGGTCGGCTTCTTAATATTAAGCCTCGTGTGGTTATGATGGAAACAGCTTCTAAAGTAAAAATTTCTGCTACAAAAAAATTAGGAGCGGAAGTGATTTTAAAAGGTAAAAATTATGATGAAAGTTACAATCATGCTCAGTCCATAAAAGGAGATTCTATTTTTATTCATCCTTTTGCTGATTCTGAAATTATAGCTGGTCAAGGGACAGTAGGACTTGAAATTGCTAGAGACTTACCTGAAGTGGATTCCGTCATTGTTTCTGTAGGTGGTGGTGGATTGCTTTTAGGATCGGCTTTAGCAATCAAGGCTTTAAAACCCTCTGTTAAAGTTTATGGAGTTGTGTGGGAAGGCACAGCCGATTTTTGTAGGAACTTTAATAATATAAGGATTAAAGAAAAATGTTTATGTCAAAAAGATATTCCTCTGCAGGATTCTAAAAGTGGTTTAACAGATGGTATTGCTGTAAAAAAAAGCTTTCCAGAAATGGTAAAAAATGCTTCTCAATATGTAACTGCTGTCGTTTGTGTTAGTGAAGAAGATATTTCCAAACAAATTATAGAATTAAAAAAAGCTGAAAAAAAACAAGCTGAGGGTTCAGGAGTGGCTGGTTTAGCGGGTTTATTAAAATATTATAAAAAGTGGGATATTGGAAAAAACTGCTGTGTTGTGATTTCAGGAGCTAATATTGATGAAGAGGTTTTATCTCAGTTAGAGAAAGTCTATTCTTAATTTTATAAAAGTTTAATTAAAGCTTCATTGATAAAATATCTATCATGCACAGGCTAACTTACTAATCAGACTTCAAATTAAATTTTAGGAATTAACTCAACTAAATATCTAGGAAAAAAACTATAATTTGTGACTTCAACATCTTGAATATAAGTAAGATCATATACACTCATTTCTGCTTTGTCAGTATTCCAAGCATATAAAACAAATGTCTTTTCTTTTATTTTTCTTAAGGAATAGCACTCGACTTTATATATTGGGTTTTTATATTGAAATTTTACCCACCGCCGGTTAGCAGAAGCAAAACGGATAA
>JAPORL010000227.1 GCA_026712605.1 Pseudobdellovibrionaceae bacterium
TATCCATGCTCATCATAACCTGTCCAAACTACTTTGCCGTCAGCTGAAGCGTAAACAGGACTCCCCTCTACAGAAGCAATATCCATTCCTCTATGGAAATAAGGCTCATGATTTGCAAAAATAGTTTCATTTCTATAGCCAAAATGAGAAGAAATCCAACCATTAACTGGTAAAATACTGGGTGTATTGTCTAAAATTTCTTTTTTTTCTAAAAGATCTGTGTATAAAGTCCATGCTTCTTGTTTGATCAATTTACTTTTACCTTTTAAATATTCTAATCTTAATTCCAAAGAGCTTTCTGAAAAAGAGTCCAAGTCTTCTAAATTCTCTTCCTGTGCTTCTACAGAGCTTAAAGAGCGATCACTGGTTTTATCTTTAGAGTAGGCTGAAAGAGCTGTAATAACAGAATCAGATTGAATCTTTCCAATCATTTTCAAGGAGTTTTCTGCATTAGAATTTATAATAAGCTGAAGCTTTCGGGAAAAAGTGTTAGCTTGATGAACTGTTTTTTCTAAATCTTTCAATTGCAGGCTTATCCGATTAAACTTATCCCCTAACTCTTTGTTCTCTTTTTGAAGTTGAGATATTTTCCATTTATCAACTTGCAAACCAAAATAATCTGTTAAAAAAAATACCTGTAATAAAAATAAAAAAGCTATACTTGTTAAAATAGAATAGAGTTTAGTAGCTGAAATAGAAATTTCCTTAAATCTGGAGTTATTGCTTGATAATAAAAAAGTATAATATGTCTTTTTTTTCATACAAAAACCATATTAAGGGGTAACAACCACTACTGTTATATTATCATTTCCTTCCCCGTCAAGCACATTATTAATACATTCTTGTGGCAAAACGGAAGGAGCGTAATTTTTACACAATTCACAAATTTTTTCATCAGAAATTTCATTTAAACCATCTGAACATAACAAAAATTGATCTTTTGCCACCAAGTCCTTTTGAAAAATATCAGCTTGAATATCAGGGAAAAAACCTATGCTTCGTGTTATAACATTGGAATTAACTAAAAATGACACTTGTTCTGTTTCTATTAAACCATTTTTAAGTTGATTATTTATAATAGAATGATCTTCAGTAATACGCCAAAGGTAAGAATCTCTAAATAAATAAGCTCTGGAGTCTCCAGCATTAGCAAAAAAAGCTTTATCTTTCCATATCATACATGCCACTAGAGTAGTTCCCATTCCTAATAGCTCTTTATCATTTTCTTGGCTTTTTTTAAAGACCTTAGTATTAGCTGATTGAAAAGCTAATTGTAAATAAAGTTCCGGTGTAAAATCATCTTTTTTAACAGCCTCTTTTAAATAACTATGAAAAGCCTCTATAGAAATAGATGAGGCAATCTCTCCTCCTTTATGTCCCCCCATTCCATCAGCTACAGCATATAACTGTAAATCTTCATCTACCAGAAAGGAATCCTGATTATTTTTTCTTTTATGCCCCACATGGGTTTTGCTGTATCCTTTTGCCATTATAGATTCATGATACATGCCAAAATATCTTTTGAAAACTCTTAATTAAAAAAAATAAAAAAATTAGAACTATATATGACCTAAACTAATAGGATTTTTGATATTTCTATTCTTTAATCTAGTTTTGTTTATAAAAGCTCACTTTATAGCAAAAGCTTATCTGAGATTCTAAGTCTTATTTAGATAGTTTTAAGTTTCTTGATTAAAAGCTTTCAAGATATAAAGCTAAAAACGAGTTCGGATTTGAACACATTGCGACCATAGGTCGCTTTGTGGCAAAACGCATGTCCGAGTTTTTAGCTTTATATCTTACAAGCTTTTGATCAAAAGATTTAAAAATTTATACATAAGCCTTAGACACTCAAAAATTTGTTTTTATTAATCTTTGGTTTTTTTGTAAATCATTGCAAAATGCATAAAGCAGTTCTTTAACTTTGATTGCAAATTAAGAAACTCATTACTTTTTATATCTTTTATTGAAACTTTAGTTTCTTTAAAATTATAGATATCTTTTATAATTAAAGGTTCTACAGACTCTACTAAACGAGCAGAATCAAACCATTTGCTTTTGATTTTACAGTTAAGGTTTACATTTCCTACTGGCTTTATATTTTTTAATTTGGAAATAAATACTATTTTCCGTTTTTGACCTAAAAATAAGTCAGAGATACGATTGATAGTCCTGACAGAAAAATAATTAATACCATAAGGATATGGAAAGAAAAAAATAGATCCTAACTGACTTTTATAACCTGAAAAAGAGTTGTTTGATTTAGCTAAATAAGAAAAGTTAATAGAAAAATCTTTCACTATGCGTGATTTAAGATTGTAACTGCCAATAGTCCATTCTTTTAATGTGGAAATATCAATACCTGTAAAATTAATAAAATTATAATCCAAAGCTTTTTTAGATTTATTTAAAAGCGCTCCCGTATAAGCAATAGCTTGTCTTCCTTTAAAGTGTATATCTCCTGTAACTTTTAAAAAATTATTTTTAGTGAGATTGAAATTTTGAATCATTTTTAACTCTGAATTAGAGCTATGAAGTTTTGGAGTCCTAAGCATTTCAGAATTCGGTTGACTTAAAATCAAAGTCTTTCGATTCGCTATATCTGGAAAAATACCACGAGAGTAAACTGAAGAGTTAGTAGGATCTAGCCAAAAGGTTTTATTATTTATTTTTGCATGAACAATAGCATGATTAAATGCAGATTGATTAGGCAAACTATAATCATCAGAGCTATGACGAGAGTAGTCCCGATACACTAAAGCGACTTGGGCTTTAAAACCAAGTTGTCTCAAAATAGCTGATAAACTTATTGACATATCTTTACAATCTCCAAAGCCTGTTTTTACTATTTCTAATAAAGAGCGGGGGATATAACCTCCATTGATAGAACGCCAGTCTCTCATATATCTAATTTTATCTATTAAAGAAGATATAATAAAATTAATTTGCTTTTCAGATCCTGTTTTGTATCTTTTAGCTGATCTTACAATGTTTTTATATAGCTCAGGAAGAGGCTCTGATATTTTATTTTCATACTCAGGAACAAGAGCTTTTACCATGGAAGACCACTTTTTATTAGTAGCAATTTCTATAAATGGAAAAATATTGTTATCAAAAAAAGCAAACTCTTCATCTACTATTTTTTTAAAAAGCGGGCGTTTTGATCTCAATTTAAGCTTATATTTTCCCGAATGAGAATTATAATACACTTTAAAAAATTTTTGTGGATCATTAAGTTTGTAGTGTAAAGGTAAATCAGAGCCTATATCAATTTCTATTTTTTTAAACCAATTGTTTGAAAAAATTTGTGAATAAGAGAAAAAATCCTCATAAGGAGCTATTTTATAGTCATATTTATAATGCATATAAATATCTGAACCCACTTCAACTCTGGGAAAAGCAATCAAAATCTGTCTTATTTGATCAAAACCAGAAGGAGCTGAAGCTAAAGGTTTATCTTCAATAAACTTTGAATCAACGACGAAGGTTTTTCCTTTTGTAACTGTCTTGGCGGAAAGAATTTTAACAGTTTGAGATTGTTCATTATAGGTTAATAAAAAATTAATAAAAGAATCTATTGCTGATTCTTTAAGAATTTTTACTTTAAATACTACTTCTTTTGTATAAGAGCCATCTTTTTTAACTTGTAAATTAGAACGCCATAAGTCATATCTTAGTATGGCTTCACTTTCATTAGCCCAACGGGCAGATACAAAACTTGAGAAAAAACTTAAAAAGCAGATTAAAAAATATTTTTTCATTTGTATAATACTCCTTATTAAAATTATAGCTTACTACTATTTTACTATGTCTTTTCTTTATTCTCTTTATCAGTTGATATATCAATGAGTTTCAGTTTATATTGATTTAACATGTCCTCAAAGCCATGTTGTTCAATAAGAGAACGAACTTATGATTTCAATTTTTTAACTATACTAATACCTTCAAGATGAATGTCAATAATTTTAACAAGATCTTCCTCATCTATTTTTAAAAGAACGAATTTTTGATTTCAATTTTTCAACTATACTATCATCATCCAGATGAATATCAATAATTTTAACAAAACCTTGATCATCCATTTTAATAATAAAATCAACACTTACAAGTAAAATAAAAATAAAAATCAAATTAACAGGTACTATTGATTTTTGTTCTTCTGGAATTAATTTCACATCTTCAATTTGAAATTGTTCTATACTGAAAATCTTAAGCTTTG
>JAPORL010000070.1 GCA_026712605.1 Pseudobdellovibrionaceae bacterium
ATGGAACTTAGATTTAAATCAATAGCGACTGCAAGTCGCTTTGTGTCTAACCGCATGTCTAAAGTTTTTAAATCTTATAGTTACAACATTTAAGCCATACAAATTTAAGAAAATGAAGACAGCTCTAATTCTTTAAGCTCTAGGTTTTTTATTTGATCTCTTAGTTTCGCGGCTTTTTCAAAATCCATTTCTTGAGCAGATGATTGCATTTCTTTTTTAAGCTCTTGTATTTTTTTAACAATTTCCTTTTCTGAACTTAGTTCTAAATTGTATTTTTGAGAAAGGTTGGAATCTAAACCATAAATTTCCGCTAAGCCTTTTTGTAATACTTTTTTTATAGTTTTTGGTTTTATATTATGTTTTTTATTATAACTGGTTTGAATTTTTCTTCGTCTATTGGTTTCGTTTATGGCTTTTTGCATAGAGTATGTAATTTGATCCCCATATAAAATCACTTTCCCTTGAGCATTTCTAGCTGTTCTTCCTATTGTTTGAATAAGAGATCTTTCTGATCGTAAAAAACCTTCTTTATCGCTGTCTAAAATAGCAACTAGACTAACTTCTGGCAAATCTAAACCTTCTCTTAATAAATTGATACCAATAAGAACATCAAAAACACCGGCTCTTAAATCTCCTAGAATTTCTGTTCTTTTTAAAGTTTTTATATCGCTGTGTAAGTATTGGGTTTTTATATCTAGGCTTTGATAATAAGATGTTAGTTTTTCTGCCATTTTTTTAGTTAAAGTTGTAATTAAAACTCTTTCATTTCGTTTAATTCGTTTTTTTATTTCTTTTAAAAGATCTTCTATTTGGTTTTTAGCAGGCCTAACAAAAACTTCAGGATCTAGTAAACCAGTGGGACGAATGATTTGCTCAATTATAGCAGAGCTTTTTTTTAACTCATAGTCCCCCGGGGTGGCTGAAACAAAAAGTGTTTTATCTAAGCTCTTCTCAAATTCTTCAAAATTAAGAGGTCTATTGTCCAAAGCAGAAGGGAGTCTAAACCCATGTTCAACTAATGTTGATTTTCGTCTTCTATCTCCCCGATACATTCCACCAGCTTGAGGAATACTAATGTGGCTTTCATCTATAAAAGTTAAAAACTTTTTTGGAAAATATTCTAGTAGAGTAGGAGGAGGCTCACCTGATTTTCTTCTTGTTAAATGACGAGAGTAATTTTCTACACCGGGACAGGTTCCCATTTCTCTTAACATTTCTAAATCATAAATCGTTCTTTGTTGAAGACGACCTCGCTCTTCTAGTTTTTTTTCTTTTTCTAAAATTTTTAAGTGCTTTCTTAACTCTTCACGAATGCTTTTAATGGCCTGTAAAGTTCTTTCTTTTGTTGTCACATAATGATTGGCTGGGTAAATTTTACATAATAAAATTTCTCTTATAATGTGTCCGGTAATAGGATCAAATAGCTTGATAGAATCAATATAATCTCCAAAAAATTCAATACGGATGGCTTGACTATCTTCATAAGCTGGAAAAATTTCTACAATATCTCCACGACAGCGAAAAACGCCTCTATAAAAATCCATATTATCTCTTTTATATTGTATATCAACCAAACTTTTTAAAAGTTCATCTATTGAAAGGGATTGATTTTTTTCTAAAGCTACAATGAGATCTTTATATTGATTAGGGCTTCCTATACCATAAATGCAAGAGATACTGCTTACAATAATAACATCTTTTCTATCTAACAAAGACCGAGTTGCTGAATGTCTCATAAGATCAATTTGCTCATTGATAGAAGATTCTTTTTCAATGTAAGTATTTGTTGCGGGGATATAAGCCTCAGGCTGGTAATAGTCATAATAGCTCACAAAATATTCAACTGCGTTATTGGGAAATAGCTCCTTAAACTCTACAAATAATTGAGCCGCTAAAGTTTTATTGGGAGCTAAAATTAAAGCCGGCTCTTTAATTTTAGCAATCACATGGGCCATTGTAAAAGTTTTTCCTGACCCTGTTACACCCAATAAAGTTTGATTTTTTATTTTATTTTGAAAGTTATTAAAGATTTGCTTAATAGCTTTAGGCTGATCTCCTTGAGGTTTAAATTTAGATTTTAATTCAAAACTTTTATTTTTGGTATTCATTTAAAATTAAAAAGCAATCTGAAGACTAGTTAAGCTACTTAAAGGGAAAGACATCTCTTGTATTTTATAGTTTGCTTTTCCATCTAGTCTTAATACCATATTTTTATTTAAAGGAATAACTAAAGATAGAGATCCAACAAGACCATAATCTATTGACTTTTCATGCATTAAATAATTTTCGTTTAAACTTAAATCACTCATTATTCCACCCATTGCAAATAAATGGTAGTGACGAAAATTTAAAATAGGGTATGTGGCTAAAATATCTAAATAGAAGTGCCTTCTGTCATAAGAGCCAATTAGGTTTATATCCATATTCAAATAAGATATTAAAAGATTGTAGCCACTAAATTTAATTCCAATAAAACTGTTTTCCATTAAATTAAAAGCTTTAGTATAGGGGAATGTTAAACCAATAGACAGACCTATATATTTTCTTTTATTAGAGGAAGTGTTTTTACTGGATTTAGATTTGTTAGATTCGTTTTTAATTTCTTCAATAGAATCAAGACTAAGAATTTTATTTTCTAGTATATATTTTTTAGCTAATTTAAAGCTAGGGTTAGAGATAAATTTTTTGTCCTTTCTTTTAAATTCAGGAATCACTTCCGCTTCAGAAACATAGCCAATGACCTTTTTTTCTTTAAATAAAAAAATTTTATAAAAAGTTCCAAAGTTATGGCTTGGACGAAAAATTTTTTTTGAGATTAAAACTTGTTTTCCAATAGGTAGGGTTTGAAGTTTTATAGAGTCAAAATCAGGATCTTTGTAGATAAAGCTGTTTGAACTGCTAATATAAGCTCTTTGCATATAAGGTTTATATTTTTTTGGAACAATAGTTTTTTTCTTCTTTTTTTCTTCTTGCACTATTTTTTTATTTGCTGATTTTACTAAGGGCTCAGTTGTTACAAGCTCTTTTTGAGATAAAGTCAGCTTCTTTTTATTTTTATAAGGAACAGCTTTATAATAAAATATCAACTCTTGTGAATCTCTTTTAAGCTTAAGAGATAGGTTTGATTTATTTTTTAATAAACCAGATAAAATTTTATAAACTTGTTTTTTATTTGTAACGGCTTGTTTTTCAATTGAGAGAATAGTATCTCTTTTTTTTAATTTCATTTTTTCAAATAAGCTACCAGCTTTTATCTGGGTGATTTTATAACCCTTGCTTTGAGTTGAAGGTTTTTTTTCAGCAGAAGCGCTTCTTAAATTAGATAAAACCGAAGGCTTTTTATTTTCTTCTGCTGAAAAAGATTGAATACAATAGAAAAATATAAAAATAGAGAGGTTTAAAACCCAGTGCTTCCGAATCCTCCACCTCCTCTTTTACTTTCATTGAGTTTATCTTGTTTTATAAATTTTGCTCTAAAAACAGGACAAAGTACAAGTTGAGCAATTCTATCTTGATCTTTTATTGTGATATTTTCTTTACTTGTATTAAACATTATAATTTTAATTTCTCCACGATAATCTGAATCAATGGTTCCCGGTGTGTTTAAAACAGTTAAACCTTTTTTAAGGGCTAGACCGCTTCTAGGACGACACTGAAGCTCAAAACCGACAGGAACCTCAAAGCTTAAGCCTGTAGGTATAAGCCCTCTTTCTCCCGGTTTTAAGTTAAAGTCTTTTGTCAGACAAGCTTTTATATCAAAACCGCTGGAGCCTTCTGTTTTATAATCTGGCAGTTGTCCTTTAAAATGAGAAAGTGTTTTAACTTTTATTTCTAAAGAGGGAAATTTTTTATTTGTTTTATTTGAAACCAAGGAATTAAAATCTGTCTCTTGATAGTGTTCCGTTGACATACTAAGCTCCTTTTTAATAAACTAATTTTTAATCAATTCTACTAAAAATACAAGTCAGTTTAAATTACTATTTTTAGTATTTTTCAACTAAAATATAAAAATTTAAAGAGGATTCTCATTTTTGAGTAAAAGAGGGTAAATAAGAAAGCCAATAGTTTTAAGAATAAAATTTTAATTACTATAAACTATACAAGAATAGAAAATTAAATAATTTTGGGAATTATAGAC
>JAPORL010000179.1 GCA_026712605.1 Pseudobdellovibrionaceae bacterium
CAAATAAAGAGTTTATAAAAGGTGTTTCATAAGTTTTATGAAATTCTTTCTCCAGATATTCAATAAGAGTTTTTTCATTAATAGGTTTTTTTAAAAAATGACAATTTTTCTTAATATCATTTGGAATTTTTTCAAAAACAGTTTTTTTATCAAATAAACCGCTAATAAGAATAATTTTTGATTTTATATTTTTTTCAGATAATATTTTTAAGACATCAAAACCTTTTATATCAGGTAATAAAATATCTAAAATAATCATATCAAACAAATCAGTATCAATTAATGAAGTAGCAGAGCTCCAAGAAGGTTTAATACGTATTTCAAAAAAATGTGGAGCAAGAGTTTTTTTTAAAGATTCTGCAAAAGCAAAATTATCCTCTATAATAAGAGCTTTCATAAACATATATTCGGCTTTTTAAAAGCTTTTCATTAGTTTTTTTATTAAGAATTTGATATTTATAAAGTTTTATACAATATTTAATATCTTATAGGATTGATAAAAGCTTATAAGATACAAAATTAAAAACGAGTTCGGATTTGAACACAGTGCGACTGAAAGTCGCTTTGTGTAAAAGCCTGTCCGAGTTTTTGAGCCTATATCTTACAAGCTTTTCACATAATAATTTAATGACACCAAGTTTTGAATACTTTTAAAAATTATACTAAGGCAAAATAGCAGGAGAAGAGCGATCCCATCTTAAACAAAAATCATGACCAGATTGAAAAGGAAAACCTACAAAATCATCTGAAAAATCATGCTTGGCTCCATAAGCAATAAAAATAAGACCTCTATAAAAAGAATTTTGTCTATAAAATTCATTCACTTCCCTTCTAAGTTCCATATCCCTAAAAGTAAAAATCCAATATTGATTTTGTGGATTATCAATATAATTTGAAGAGATTCCCAATAAATTAGATCTAACAAGGTCAAATTTTTCTTGCGAAATGACTTTATAAATTTTAGGAATCTCTTGTAAAAAATAGAGTGTTAAACTAGCCCCTGTATCAAATAAAAACTGTTTTTGCGGTTCATTTAAATATTCATAATGACTGGGGAAACCCTGTCCAAATAATATTTTAGCTGTTTTATACCTTTCTGAAAAATAAAATACTTCTCCAGATAATTTTGTATAAGTATCTGAGTTAGCAAAACCATTTTCCAGAGACTGTATATAATTTGAATCATAACTGTCAGTTGTAACACGCTCATCAAAAATAGCTAGCCCTCCCCTTAAAGAACGATGATAGTCTATAATAGTATGTAAAAGCTGAAACTGAGATTTTGTAACAAGCTCATAAACCTCATTAGAGTAGTTTCTTGTGTTAGGCTCATGGTACATAGGAAAATGAACAATTGAATAATTGGGATCAAATACACATGTTCTTAACTCTGGATCATTGAAACTTAATAAGCGGGAGCTTATTTGGTTTAACAATCCAATTGGATTTCCGCCAAAAGTGCACCCTATAAAAAATAAAATCAATAAAAACAGAAAAGCGGATTTTCTCATTGAAATAAATCCTTATTTTTACAAATTCCAGCTATCAAACCAAAAAATGCCATTGTTGTTATAGTATGAGAGCCACCATAAGATAACAAGGGTAAGGGTATTCCCACGACAGGAAACAAGCCCATTGTCATAGCTAGATTTAATATAACATGCCACAATAAAAAAAATCCAGCCGATAAACAAAAATAACAGTTTAAACGATCCCTTGTTTGTCTAGCTAAATTAAATGTAAAAAATAATATCAAAAAAAAGAACAGTAAAGTAAGAGAGCTACCCACAAAACCATATTCTTCACTTAAAACGCTAAAAATAAAATCTGTATGTCGTTCTGGTAAAAACTGAAGCTTGTTTTGAGTTCCTTGTTTCCAACCCTTTCCAAGTATTTGTCCGCTTCCTATAGCAATTTTAGATTGAATCACATTATAACCTGTTCCTTGAGAATCTTCTAATGGTTTAATAAAACTAGTTATTCTAGCTTTTTGATAGGGCTTTAATATAGATTTCCAAGCTATTGGAATACTGATCATAAAAACAATCAAACAACCAATAAGAGTTTTTTTCTCTAAACCATTAAACAAAATAAGAGAAGCTATCATAAGCAAAATAATTCCAGCTGTCCCTAAATCAGGCTGTAACAATACAATAAGAACAGGAATTGCAATAAAAATTATCAATTTTAATAATTCTATAAAGTTAAAAATTTGACCAAAAGGTCTTTGAGATATTTTTTTAGCCACCATTAAAAGCAATATCAGTTTTAAGGTTTCAGAAGGTTGATAGTAAAAAAAACCAAAATCTAACCATCTTTTTGCGCTGTAAATCTCTTTACCAAAGAAATAAACTCCTATTAAAGCCAGTAAATTCAATATAAACAAAAACCATAAAGATTTAGCAATAATAGATGTATTAACACTATAAATAAAAAAGAATACACACCATGAAAGCAAAATCCAAATCAACTGTTTATGAAATAAAAAAATTTCATCTACAGCAACACTATAAAGTGATAGTAATCCAATAATCTGTAAAACTAAAATACAAAGAATAAAAAATAAATTTGCGCTTTTAATAAAATTAAAAACTGAAAAATTTTTCACTTTATCTTATCCCTTTTTTTAAAATAATATTTAATAATATCACGAGCAACACCAGCCGATCCCTTAGAGCCAGAACAAGAATGTTCTGTAAAAACAGAGATAATAATTTCTGGTTTATCGCTAGGAGCAAAACTAATAAACCAACCATGATGCCTATGCTTTTTATCCAATTTACTGCATTTCTTGTAAATATCTTTAGAATCAAGAGATATAACTTGAGCTGTTCCTGTTTTTCCAGAAAAATCAAGAGAAGGCAATTTATACCAACGAGCTGTGCCAGAATCTCCTTGAACAACTTTTTTTAAAGCTTTTTTAATTGTTACAAAATGCTTTCTATCTATTCTATCAGTTAAACTATCTAATATAACTGGTTTATTTATAGTCTTATCTCCTTTTCTTTTTAAAATAAAAGGTTTTACTATAAGACCTTCTGTAGCTATTGCATTATAAGCCACTGTAAGTTGTAATAAAGTTGTTAAAATATCTCCTTGCCCAATAGAAAGATTGACAGTATCTCCTTTTTGCCAACTTTTATTAAATTTTTTTCTCCACTGTATAGAAGGTAAAAGACCAGCTAGCTCACCAGGCAAATTAAGCTTAGTTTTTGATCCAAATCCAAACATTTTTGCATAATAATAAATTTTATCCACACCTAATCGAAGTCCCAATTTATAAAAAAATATGTTAGCTGACCTTTCAATAGCAGTAGTTAAATTGATCTTTCCATGAGTTATACGACTATGATCATGAAAAATTCTATCCCCTAGTTTAAAAACAGAAGGAGAATCTATTAGGCTTTCCTCTGTAATAAAGCCTTCCTGTAATCCAGCTAAACTTATAAAAGGCTTAAAGACAGAGCCGGGAGAATAGTTTTCTTGAAAAGCTTTATTAATAAAAACTTTAGAATCTTTAGAAGACCATTTACTCCATAACTCTTTATCTATACTAGAGCTGAGAATATTAGAATCAAAACCCGGATCACTTAATAAAGCTAATATCTCTCCATTAGTCTTCATAACAACAACTGAACCTGTCCTAGGGTAAAGAGAATCTTTACGCTTTAGAGCTTTTAAAACAAAAGCTTGTAAATCTTTATCTAAAGTTAATCTTAAGTCTTTACCCCTAATAGGAGCTATTCTAAAAGAACTAAAAGGATGTTTTGAACTTTCAGCAGATAAGCGATTGAGCGCATCTACTTCCAACATAGCAAATCCATTTTCTCCTTTTAGATCTTTATTGTATAATTTTTCTAATCCGCTTTTTCCTACAATATCAGACAAATAAAATTTCTTCTTTTGTTGTTTTAACCTGTCTATCTCCTGTCTTGAAATAAATCCGATAAAACCAAAAACTTGAGAGCCATTTTCTTTTAAGTAATAAATTCTTTTTTCAGTGCCAAGAATTTGAATATCAGGGTAAGTCCATCTTAACTGCTGAATTTTATGTATATCTTTTACTGGCAAATTTTCCATTAAAACAACAGGGTGAAAAGAACTGTATTTTTTTTTGCTAATCTCTATT
>JAPORL010000162.1 GCA_026712605.1 Pseudobdellovibrionaceae bacterium
TAGCGACCATAGGTCGCTTTGTGGCAAAACGCATGTCTGAGTTCTTGAATTTTATATCTTACAAGCTTTTAATACAAAAACTAAAAAAGAATTTAGATTGGAATATATATAGGGACTGAAAGTCGCTTTGTGGCAAATCGCATGTCCGAGTTCTTGAGCTTTGTATTTTATAAGCTTTTTATAAAGAAACTTAAATAGGAATAAATAAGGCTCAAAAATATTGTCAATGAACTCTATTTTAATTAAAATGTGATTTTTAATAAAAGGTATTAAGATCTTATTTTAGAAATATACAAATAATTTAAATAAGAGGCTAATTTGCAGAAAATAAAAGTTTTAGTAGTTGGGAGCGGTTGTAGAGAGCATGCTATTGTTAGATCTCTTTTAGAAGATCAAAACATTTCTGCTATTTATACTTTGCCTGAAAGAATAAGTTTAAAAGATACAATAGATATTCCCTCTGCTTTGCTAAATGATTTTGAGGCTTTAGCTGATTATTTAAAAAAAGAGAATATTGAATTAGTTGTAATAGGCCCTGAAAAAGTGCTTGTTGAGGGTTTAGCAGATGTTTTAAGAAATCGGGAAATAGGAGTTTTCGGACCTTGCTCTAAATCGGCTCAGTTGGAAGGGAGTAAAATTTTTGCTAAAGAGTTTATGAAAGCTGAAGGAATCCCGACCGCTTCTTATCATATCGTTTCTTCAGTTTCTGAAGTTTTACATGCCAGTGAAAATTTTTTTCCTCCTTATGTGTTAAAGGCGGATGGGCTTGCTGGAGGAAAAGGGGTATTTATATGTCATAACCGATTAGAGCTAGAAGAAAAAAGCCAATTTTTATTTGATAAAAAAGCTCTAGGCTCTGCCGGAGAAAAAGCTTTATTAGAGGATTTTCAAAAAGGACAAGAGCTGTCTGTTTTTGTTATAACGGATGGAGATTTTTACCAATTTCTGCCTGTTGCTCAAGATTATAAAAGACTTTATGAAGGGCAAAAAGGTCCTAACACGGGAGGCATGGGCGCTATAGCTCCAGTTTCTATATCCTCAGAGCTTTTAAAAGCGATTGAAGATAAAATTGTTAAACCCACTTTAGAAGGTTTAAAAAAAAGAGATTGTGTTTATCGTGGAGTTTTGTATTTAGGTTTAATGATTCATAAAAACTTTCCTAAAGTATTAGAGTATAATGTTCGCTTTGGAGATCCAGAAGCTCAGGTTTTGCTTCCTTTGTTAGAGGGGTCTTGGTTAGATGTTTTTTACAAGATAGCACAGGCTAAAAAGCTAAATTTGAATTGGAAAAAAAAGTATTCTGTTAGTGTCGTTTTATGCGCTGAAAATTATCCAGAAGGACCTTTAAACTCAGTTCCCATAGAAGGTTTGATTTATGCTCAAAAAGATCATAGTTGGTTTGTTCATGGCTCTTTAACTCGTAGAGAGGATCAGTGGTTCACTCAAGGAGGGCGAGTTTTAAACTCTGTTGCTATAGGAGATAATAAAAAACAAGCCGTTCAAAGAGCTTATCAGCATATAAAAGGAGTTTCTTGGAAGGGTATGCGCTATAGAAAAGATATAGGACAATCATGAATTCTGTTTTTTTTTCTAAAAAAGTTCCCAGTGTAAAAAGTGTTTTATCAAAAAGCTATTTAAATATTAAGTCAGATGCTCTTGTCTCTTCAGCTCATTTAAAATTTTATAAAAATGGCATTTTTCAAAAAACAAATCGCAGTTCAAAACAAAGGAGCTTATCTCCTCAATTTAAACAAGCTTTAGTGATCTGTGATAAAAAATTTCAATCCTCTCCTTTATTAAAAAATTGGAAAAAAAATAAGCAGTTTAAGTTTTACTATCTTAAATCAGGAGAACAGAGTAAAAGTTTAGAGTGTTTGCCCCAACATATAAAAAAAATTAATTCTTTGATTTCTGATTTTGATAAAAGCTCTTTGTTATTTATTGGATTAGGAGGAGGCAGTATAATTGATTTAACTGGTTTTTTAGCTAGTATTTATAAAAGAGGAATTCCTGTTGTTTTTATTCCAAGCACATGGCTTTCCGCTTTAGATTCCGCTCATGGAGGTAAAAACGCTTTAAATTTTAAAGGTATAAAAAATCTATTAGGAACTTATCATTTTCCAAAAGCGATTTATATAATAGAGGAACTCTTAAAACAAAATCCTAAAAATTTAGAACAACAGGCTTATGGAGAGCTTTTAAAAATAGCTTTTATTAAAGGAGGGAATTTTTATAAGAGCTTAAGACAATCTATTTTGGCAAATTTTAAGAATTCAAATAAACGGGTTGTACATTCTGCTTTTTCTATTAAAAAATTTCTTCAAACTGCTATTGAGGCTAAAATGGCTATAGTAAAAAAAGATCCTTTTGAAAATAAGATAGAGAGAAAAAAACTTAATTTAGGACATACAGTAGGGCATGTGCTAGAAGCTAGCCAATCTTTACCCCATGGGATAGCCGTTTTATATGGTTTGTTATTTAGTTTAAATTGGAGTTACCATAAAGCTTTTTTAAGTAAAAAAAATTATGAAGAAATGAAAAGTTTAATTTTATTAAAATTATTTGATTTAAGTTTTACAACTTTGAATACTTTTATTGGAATAAACTCTAAAAAAAATAACAAAAAATTAAATAAAAATATAAAAAAAATACCATTAAGCCTATTTAAATCTTATTTAAGACAAGATAAAAAACATAAAGAGGGCTTTAAAATTGAATTTATTTTTATACAAAAACCCGGAAAAGTTTTTTTCAAAACGGTTTTAGAAAAAGAGTTAATTCAAGAAGCAAAAAGGCAATCTTTTTTATAATATGTCTCAAAATTCTTTTTATTTTATTGGTCAAGCTCCTTTGTCAAAATCCCTATTAAATAGATCTTTAATTATTAAAAGTTGGTATCCTGATTTTCTTATTCATGGATCGAGTTTATGTGAAGATGTTTTAGTTATGGATAGGGCTATAAAAAATTTAGGGCAAAAAAAAGAATTTAATTGTGGTTTTAGTGGAACAGCTTTTCGTTTTTTAGCCCTTCGTTTATCTCGGCAAAAAGGAGAATTTATATTAAAAGCAGATACAGCTCTTTTAAAAAGACCTTTAGAAGAAGTGTCTTCCCTTTTAGCTCAACTTTCAGTTTCAGTACAAAAAACAAAACAAGCTTATATGATTTCTTCTGAGGCTTGGAAATTACAAGGAGACTGTGTTTATGTTCCTTCTCAAATTACAAGCCAATGGGCTTCAGCTCTACTTTTAAATAGCTGGAATTTAGATCAAGATTTATATTTTGTTTTTAGTTCATCTGCTGTTTCTTATTCCTATTTTAAAATGACTTTAGATTTTGTGAGAAAATTAGGTCTAACAGTTCATCAAGAGGGTAGTGATTTTTTTATTCCAAAGGGACAAAATTTAAAAATAAAAGAGTATCATCCAGAGCAAGATAAAAGCTGTTTATTTGCTTTAGCTTGTTTTTCTGCTTTGAAAGGACAATCTATTTTTTTGAATTGGGAAAAAGAAAGCTTGCAAGCTGATCATATCTTTCCAGATATTTTAAAATCTATGGGTGTAACTGTAGAGTTAAGAAGAGATCAGAACTCTAAGCTTTTTGATAGTTCTCATAAACCTATTTTTCAAGCCTTTTCAAAAAATGATTCTGAAAATAAACAAATTGATAAAAATCAATCTCCTTTAACTTATCATTCTCGTCAAAGTAGGGATTTTCAAGTTAATCCTATAAAATCACAAAGCCAATTAATTATTTCAAAATGTAGTGATTTAAAACCTTTAGATATCAACTTAAAAGATCAACCTGATTTATTTCCTATGTTAGCTATTTTATGTGCTAAAGCGGAAGGATTAAGTGTATTAAAAGGAGTATCTCATTTAGCCTTTAAAGAGTCTAACCGTTTGGAAAAGCTAAAAGAAGTTTTAGAAAAATGTGGCATTGCAGTTAAAATTCAAAAAGATGATTTTTTAATTTATGGTCAAAAAAATTGGAGCCATAAAATAATTCCTTTTGATTTTTCTGCAGAAGAAGATCACCGTTTAGTCATGGTTGCTGAGTTAATAGCCTCTCTAGGAATCCCGATCCATTTAAAAGGAAAATCTGCTGTCA
>JAPORL010000148.1 GCA_026712605.1 Pseudobdellovibrionaceae bacterium
TTAAAAAGTCTTGTAAAATTTGAGATTTCAGTATATGTTTTTAGTCTCTCTCAAAAATTGCTTCTTCTAAATATCTAATTAAATTGATTTATGCTATGAAAGTAACAGAAAAAATGTCATTTGATGAATATTGGAAAAATAAAAAATTTGCGCAAAAGAAAGCAAATAGCAAATCTACTAAAAAGCGACATGGAGATAATATTTACTATAAAAATTCTCAGGGTAAGATTATTCAAGGAAAAGCTTTTTTTCATAAAAACAAAGAGAATATAAAACATGATATAAAAGGAGAGAATGTTTTGATTTCAGATTACTTTTTTTATTTTGGAGAAAAATCTATTAATTTATCTGAAGATTTTAAAAAGTTAGTCAGTCAATTGTCCATAGGTCATAAATATAAAAAGTTAGAAAAAAAGGGAAACAAACTCATAAATTTTTTACAGAAACAATATGAAAATAATAAATTATATGGAAAACCTATTAATTATACAGATAAAAAAAAAGACATTTGTAAAAAATCAAATAACTGTAAATTGAAAACACCATAATATAATTTATTTTTATAACCCTGTAATTATCTATTTTATTAGAAAAATATTTTCTTGTTCTTTCAAAAAGACTTCAAGTATTTTTTTAATAATAAATATAGTATTTACAGACAAGGCAAACTTTTAAATTCAAATGCTTTCAATACTTACACAAAAAAATGGCGGGGTGGACGGGACTCGAACCCGCGACCTCCGACGTGACAGGCCGGCGTTCTAACCAGCTGAACTACCACCCCAAGAAAAACTATTTAGATATAAACTTTTTTTTTTTATTTGACAATAATGAAGTGAATATAGTTTCTGCTTTCTATAAATTAAGGAACATAAGAAGTTATTAAAAATTTTATAAAACTTTACTGAGGCTAATTTACAAAATATAAATTGTAAAAAATAAAAGCTTTTTTGAACATGTTGAAAATCGGGATTCTAAAAGCTAAATTTGTATGAAAATTGCTAAAAATTTAAGCATGTCTAGGAGTTAAAATCGTCTAAAGGCTAAGTTTATAAAAAAATGGCTAAAAAGTGATTTTATTTGAAAAAATGTTGCAGAAAGTTAAAAAAAAGCCTTAAAAATCTTAAAAAAAGCCTTTTTTAAGCTATTTTATTCTAAAATTCAAATTTAAGACAATTGACAACAGCCTCAGCTTTGTATTAACTAGCCGTAAATAAGTAAATTAATCAACCTAAGGAGGTAGATATGAACAAGTTTTTATTTATTATATTAGCTTTATTTGGTTTTAACTCTTTTGCAGGTATGCACAAGGGTATGGATCATATGTCTAGTATGATGGATATGGAAGGTGAGAGCGCCTATATGGGTTCTTTTTCTTTGAGATATAAGCCAATGGGTTTTGAAGAAGAAGGTATAGATGAGCTTACCTATAGAGCTAGAATAGGATGGAAAAATAATGTCAACGATGCTGTCACTTGGACTTTAGGTTTAAGTACAGATACAGAGCAAAACTTTGGTGGCATTCATTTAGGAGACATACATCTTGAAGAGGCTTATATTAAATATTCGCCTATGGATAATGTTTCTGTTAAACTTGGTAAGTATGGCTCAAAAGCTGACTTTAATAAAGCTGGAGTTTTATACAGTGAGCAACTCTATAAAACAGGAGCTATATTAAAATACCATCATCATATGAGTGAAACAGATGGCTTTTATGCAAAAGTTGGCGCCTATAAGTTAGATGAAAATGATCCTCTAGCTGATGGAGTTACTGTAAAAGCTAAAGTAAGCGGAATGCTTACTGTTTCTGATGGTATGGTGGCAGGACTTTATGTTGGTGGCTTGCATGATGGTTTAATGAAAGAAGGAGAGCACACAGCGAAAACTTTAGCTCAAGTTGGAGTTAATTTTCATGCTCATTCTATGCCTGTTCCTGTAGGAGTATCCGTACATTACATGACAGATGTAGATAGCTTTGCAGATTTTGATAGCTACTCTGCTACTTTTTCTGTTGGAACTGCTGGAACAGCTTGCTCTACTGATATGGGAGACTTTGGTTTAGCAGTTAACTACTACCATATTGCTGAAGGTAGCTATATTGCTAGTTGGTTGAACGAAGATTATGTTAATGGTGTTGGTGAAGGTGTTGCTGTTCGCGCTCAATACAATGTTTGGGACAATTCAAGTCTTGTAGCTAAGTTTGCTCATAATTTAGCAGGCGGTGACAATGCAAATAACCTTGTTACTGAATTAACATTTGCATTTTAAAGAATTCTAATTGTTAGAAAAATAAAAAGCCTGTGGGTGAAAACTCACAGGTTTTTTTATGATCTTAAATTATTTTTTAGATTATATATAATTTTTGTTCTTATAGGAAATTTTTTAAATCTTATAAGTTATAGAGTTTAAAAACTCAGACATGCGTTTTTGCTACCAAGCGACCTGTGGTCGCTATTCAGTTAAAATCCGAACTTGTTTTAAACTCTATAACTTATAAAATTTAAAAAACTTATATAAAATCTGCTATGAAAAATGATGTCTTGATTATTTTTAAAAATTAAGTGTAAAAATATATTACTTATTTTACAATTCTCACTATTGGATAGAAAATTATGTATGATTTAATTATAAAACAAGCTAGATGTTTATTGCCTCATCCTAAAAATACAAATCAAGTTTTAGAGGAAGAGTTAGATATAGCTATTCAAGAGGGAAAAATTAAACAAATAGGAGGGCTTTACAAGGCAAAAAGCAAAGCAGAATTTTCAGCTAAAGGTCTTTATGTTTTGCCGGGTCTTATTGATACTCAAGTTCATTTTAGAGAGCCGGGCTTAGAACATAAGGAAGATATTTATCATGGAAGCCTTAGCGCTATAAAAGGAGGAATCACTGCTTTTTTTGAAATGCCTAATACATCGCCTCCTACAGCTCAAATTTCTGATTTAGAAGAAAAAGTCAAAAGAGCTGAGAAAAACAGCTGGTGTGATTTTGCTTTTTATTTAGGAGCGGTTAAGGAAAATAAAAAGATACTGGCTGATATAGAAAATAGCCCAGCTTGTCCGGGGGTTAAGCTTTTTTTAGGATCTTCTACAGGAAATTTAACTTTAGAGGATGATGAATCTCTAAGGGCTGTTTTTTCTAATAGAAAACGAATAACTGCTGTTCATTCTGAAGATGAGACTCGCTTACAGGAAAGAAAAGCTTTACGCTATATAGAGCCAGCCCATGCAAGAAATCATCCTATTTGGAGAGATGAAGAGGTTTGTCTTCTTTCTACAAAAAGAGTAGTGGATTTGGCTAGAAAGCATCAAGCCCCTATTCATATATTGCATGTAACAACAAAACAAGAGATGGAGTTTCTAGCTCAACATAAAGATATAGCTTCTGTAGAAGTAACCCCTCAGCATTTAACTTTATTTGCCCCAGATTGTTATGATAATTACGGTTCTTTTGCCCAGATGAATCCGCCCATCCGTGAAAAAACTCATCAATTAGCCTTATGGAAAGCCCTTCAATCGGGAGTTGTGGATATGATAGGATCTGATCATGCTCCACACACCAAAGAGGAGAAATTGCAAAAATACCCTAATTCTCCTTCTGGAATGCCCGGTGTCCAGACCCTACTTCCTTTAATGTTGGATCATATCAATAAAGCTCGCTTAGATTTAAAACTCTTGGTTAAGCTTTTAGCTCATAAGCCTGCTGAAAGATTTCAGTTAAAAAATCAAGGTCAAATAAAAGAAGGATTTAAAGCTCATTTTACAATAATTGATTTGAAAGCAAAAAGAAAAATTCAAACAAATTGGCTGGCAAGCAAATGTGGCTGGTCTCCTTTTGAAAATTGGCAAGTTCAAGGTTGGCCGATTTTTACTTTTTTATATGGTAAAAAAGTCATGGCTGAAGATGAAGTCCTAGGTCAGCCTTCTGGACAAAAAATTGAATTTAGTGATACTTAAGCTGGTAACACTTTAGTTTTTTATGTAAAATTTATAGGGATATCAGGCTTAAAACGAGTTCGGATTTGAACACATAGCGACCATAGGTCGCTTTGTGGCAAAACGCATGT
>JAPORL010000008.1:0-1783 GCA_026712605.1 Pseudobdellovibrionaceae bacterium
TGATAAAGAAAAGAGCAAATAAAAAGATTTACTTTTTTTCTGATAGAGGATTTTCTGTCGTTGGGAGCCTTGCGGCCTTTTCTTTACTTGTCATCAGTGGAACAGGGTTAGTGCATTATACCAGTAATGTTAGAAAGACCAGTCAAAACACTATTGAACAAGTGCACTATGAGCCTATTTTGAAATCTAGAATTATTAATGGGATGAAGTCTTTGTTAATAGAAAAAAACATAGATGAAAATGGAGAGACTCCCGAGGAAGATAATAAAGTAAATACTTATGGTATTTGTTCTCTTGTTAAACCGCCAGAAAAGGTTTATGGCATAGAATCAGTGAATCTAAATTTATTTAAAATGCAAGATAAAAACAGTTGGAATGAAAAACGTTGGAATCATTTTTTTTCAAAGTCGGAATGGGAGCTTTTATCAGGGAGTGAAGCAAAAGAAAAGTGCGGAAAAATAGATACTTCTTTTTCTAATAACAGTTTAAGCCGATGTCTTGTATATCGAGGAAATAGCGATATGGCCGGTAAGGTTATTTATGCTATAGCTCAAATCATTCCAAAAACTTTTCCAGAGTTTAATAATATTGATATCTCTCAACAGCAGGATAGTCTGATAGACTCTAAAAGAGTGGTGTTTTATTTGAGAACTGAATTGATGAGGGGAGATATAATAGATGAAGGGTTAACTACTTATAAAAGTTCCTCGGCAAATATTGTATGGGCTAATGAAATAGGTGAATGTAGTGTAATGGCGGCGGAAGGAAAAAAAACTATTGTCATGTTTTCAGGGAACCACTTTTAATAGAAATGTATTTAACACTCCTTTGTTTAACACCCATCCTCGTGATTTGGAAATATTAAATATAAACGCAGATATTGTCCAGGTTGGTGAGGTAGGAAACCTTAATTTATTTTCCTTAGCTAACTTAAATACAAAAGTAAGTTGTATAAGGAGTAACTTTAAGTGCAAAAATGAGATGTTCACTAATAGTGATAATTATGATGATTTTCAATTTATATTTAATGTTGTGAACTATCAGCCCAGAAGCTATCCTATTAAAGCTATTAATTTAACTTTAAAAAAAGGTGATTCAGAATTAGATGGTCAAGAAGACGAGATACTTAATTCGGGCAGCCTTTCTTTATATCACAGTAGTAATCAAACAAAACGGATAGAAGGAAATAAGAGTGGTATAAAATTTGATATACCAAGAGGGACTAGTAGTTTTGAGGTTAAAACTGATATAACACCTATTTGTCGTCAAGTATGTAGCACTTACAAGCCCACGCAAGAATCAAGTTATGTATATCCTGTTATCCGTATTCATGAAGACAAAGATAATGGAAAGGTTTTTGAAAAGGATTACAGCAGTGATGTAAGTAATAGAGTGCGCTGTACTGTATGTCACATGAAATCCTGTCATCGTTATGGATTGGGAACCTTTGGCCCTTATAATACGGAAAAATCTGTAGCGGTCACAAAAAATACACCGGGAGATCAAATTATAATACAGGGTTTAGCCGATGAACCTTTGGATGGTCAAGTTCCTGAATGTTCTGTCAAAAGTAAATATAACAGTATAAGGAAATTATCTTCTGTAGCTGCTCAACAAGTAACTCCCTCTGGTCCAGCACACTATAATGTGTGTAAAGGTATAGCCGTAAAAAATTTTAATAGTTTAGATTCATTTAAGGATTTTCGTAACACGCAGTATGAGGCAGTGGATTGCAATAGGAAATTACCTGTTCTTTGTTTTGTGAACGGACATTATTATCCCG
>JAPORL010000008.1:1793-4040 GCA_026712605.1 Pseudobdellovibrionaceae bacterium
TTATCCCGCAATGAAATTGACAGGTAATACCACACAACCTTTGGAATTTGTTACGGCTCCATTTAAGGATGCTCAGAAAGTTTGTTTTGAAATGGGTCGGGAAAAGGGAAAATACTATGATTTAGCTATTTTACTTTTTAATACTTATCAGCCAAATGATAATGGAAATTCAGCTCAGAAAACTTTATCAGCAGTAAGAGCTTTACCAGGAGATAGCACATCTGGCTTAACCTTAGCTAGTCCCAGTAATTTAAAATTTGATTTTATTAATAATGTGAGCAGAGGGCTGTTTTTAGCTCCTCCCTCTTCGCTTGTGTTGTCAATTTTGCCTTCCAGTATTGAAGAGGTGATAAAAGCTTTTATTAGTAGTGAGGTGGCGAATAGAGTGCAATATAAGTTATGGACAGCTATGGAGTGGGATGCTAGTGGTGCAGTAGTAGTTTCTCCTCCTTGGGCCTTGGTGGCAAAAGACCACCCTTTTTCTTTCTATTTTAGTAAATCAACAGGTCGTCCCCCTATTTTGTTAGAAGACACTACTGCGGCTAATAACTTTAGTGCTGAAAGGTATATGGCTTTATCTCATAATATTCGTTGGAAAGGGCTTTTACCGCAGCCACAGAATAAACAACTACCTTTTGTATGTCAGAAAGATTCTTCCCCATATAAGTTTTTTATCACTACAGCTAAAGGCACAGCTAATCAAGGTGTTGAGAAATGTAAAAAGGTTTATGGTAAATTTGTACCTCCTGAGTCTAGTATGGATTGGGTTAAACTCATGTTGGATTTAAACAAAAATGATAGTGAATACCCTTACCCTAATCCAAAACTTTCTACTAGTGACATGCCTACGAACTCTTTTTTATATCGAAAACAGGTGGAAAATCCTATGGCCTGGGTGGCTTTAACCAATACAAATGCCACTAACGCGAAAGAAGCTCCTTTAGTTAAGAATTTACGCTTAAGTCGGCCTTGGCCAGCTGGGTCTATATTTTTAAATAATAATATAAAGAGGAGTGAGATCAAAAATGTGGTTGGTGCAGGTAAATACATGACTACAAAAGGTGTAGCTGCTTCCCTCAATCTACCTAATGTAAATAATATACGGCGTATAGCTTCTTGTGGATCAAGCGGTGGTGTATCGTGGCTTAATATAGGTTCCTCTCACTCCTACTGTAAGGCTAATGTTGATGCACAATTATATAAAATAGAAGATTATCATCAGTTATGTGTAAAAAATAAGTTACCTCATTCATTAAGAAAATTAACGGAGAGCTGTCCAAGTGGTACTATTGCTGTTGATTTAAACCCTTCTTCAAAAAAAGGTACTTTTGAGCCTTTTGGTTTTCCCTATATGGCAAAATATGTGGATACAATTGATGATTCTTTGAGTAATAATAATAATAAAATTATTTTATATGATCCAAGCGGTACGAAGGAAAAAATCAAAGCTATTCAGAAGAAGATAAGTGAAGTGACAGCAAGTTGTGCGTATTTCTCCTGTAGAAGTACTCCATTCAACAATAATAATAATAATTTTTGGAATCAAATTAACAATAATAATATGAATAATCCATATCAATAACATCCTTTCTCCAACCCTCGCTAGTTATTGGCCATAAATATTATAAAACAAAAAAGCGGTAAATACGGCTGAGAGGGTAGGATCTCATTTTTTTAAATTGAATTCTATTTAGAATAGACAAAATACAATTTAAAAATTCCTTGTTTTTTAATTCTGTAGCTATTAATCTGGCTTCTGTGGTTTTCTTTGGTAAAACTTTTATTTCTATCATTATAAATCCTTTGGTGGGATTTTTAATATGTTTCGAGCACTTATCAATAATAATAGCTTTTTTTCTATCTATCACTTGATCCATATAAGGAACAGCGGGGGGGGTGCTACTTCCTACAGTTTCTAGAGATATAAAAAACACAAAAAAAAAGATAAGAAAGAAGGACTTGATTTGTAATAGTCGAGTTTTGATTTTCTCACTCTTTTTTTGGCTGTGTGGAAGAAGGGGAATCTACCTTATTGCTTGGTATGTTGTTTGATTTATTTACATCACTTTTTTTCTGTTTATCTACATTTTGAGACGAAGGTAAAGGAGCTTGTTCTTCTACAGGGCTTGATTCTGGGTTTGCTTCTTGTTCAACAGGTTTATCAGGTGTTTCTTGTGTGTATTCATCCATTACACTATCTTCTTTTTGAGCACTTAAGGCAGCTAGATAAATAGAGGTAAAGGCAAA
>JAPORL010000002.1 GCA_026712605.1 Pseudobdellovibrionaceae bacterium
AATAGATATATCTAAAATTTTTACATAGCTAATAAAGTATATAATAATTATAAGTGTGTTTTAGTCAAAACTTTCTGTTTTAAGAGTTTTTTTGAATTTAATAAAATTTTTAGCTTGTTTTAATAAGAGCTGATTTATATTGTCATCCAAGATTTTATCTTCTTTCATAATTTCTGATATGTTTTGTATAAAAACGCGAATAGGAAATACAAAACTATGGCGGTATAAAAAAATGCTTTCTAAATGACTGATAGGGTTTAAAGCTCCAAATTTTCCACCTAAGCCAATAAAGCAAACAGGCTTATAGACAAAAGAGTCAGGATAAATCCAATGATCAATAAAGTGTTTTATAAGACCAGGAATACCCCCATTATATTCAGGACATACCATAATAAGAGATTCAGCTTGAGCCACCTTATCCAGATAAAGCTTTAAAGAATTTTGTGTTTTTGGAGAAAAAGGGTCTTTTATAGTTTGTTCAAAAGGAAGATCTTTTAAATCTAAAATTTCAGCTGATTCTTTTAAATTTTCATAGATTTTTTTAACTATCCCAGCTGTTATAGCTGTCAAAGAGTTCTTACGATTAGTGCAAACAATGATTAGATTCACAAAAATCTTTTACCAAGACGATTTGATCACACCGGGAATTAAAGCTTCATGAGCCATTTTTCTGAACATAAGACGCGATAAACCAAATTTTTTAAAATTTCCTCTGGGACGACCTGTTATACTACAGCGATTGACTACCCTGCAACGAGAAGCAGATTTTGGAAGTTTTTGAAGTTTTATAGAAGCTAAAAGCCTCTCTTCTACTGATAATTTTAGATTGGCTTGCTTTTTCCTTAATTCTTTACGAAAGGGCTCAAGCTTTTCAGCCTTTAGTTTGCGTTTCTGGTTTTTTATTATAGAGCTTTTTTTTGCCATCTCAAAACAGCTTATACAAAAAAAGCCGATTATGGGCAAGATTTTTTCTTTAAAAATAAAAAAGGGCGAATAGAAGCTAATCTTTAGCTTTTAAACAGCTTCCCTACTGACTAAATCGCCCCCCGCATCTTTTTTAGGAATAAAACTGTCAAAGTATTCTATTCCTAAATAATTCTAAACTTAAAATAGATATTAAAGCAAATTATTTTTTCTTTTAATTGTAGTTAAATAGTGAAAAAGACTAAAAAATATCTGATTAGGAACTAAAAAATAATTTTTTGTAATCAGGTGGAATATATAAGTATTTGATTTTTCTAAAGTTTTTGAAAATAAGATAGGATTTTTTTAATAAGTTTAAAGATTTAAAAATCAAAATACTTTATAGAGATTTTTTGCAAGGCTTATAAGATTTTATTTTAATTTTTATAATTTATAGAATTTTTAAGATAATTTGAGAATTATATACGAGGATAATTTTAAGCTTTTAAAAGTTTTTTCAAGACTTTAGCAGGAAGCTTATTTCTATAATCAAGCCCTTAGAATGTATTTTCTACTTTTTTTTATGTTTGGCTAAATAATGGACGATAATATTACAAGTAATAAATAAAAGGAGGAAAAAATGAAACAATTTATACTTAGCTTTATGACAATTGCGTTTTTGACAGCTTGTGAAAATTCCCAGGATTTTGCTTCTGTTGCAGAAGAAAGTAATGCTGTGCTTGCTTCTGAAGATGACAATCACCAACAAGATATTCAAAACTTATTAAGTACTGAAGGCGAAAAGAAGATTTCTGGCAAAAAACGCCAAAAATTAGATATAGGAGAGACTGTTGGACAAAATGACTTAAAACCTGAGGAAAAGCCAGTTACTCATATTAAAGTGACAGATGAAGCGGTTAAAGAGCCAGATGTTAAAAAATCAGAGCCTGTTACTCATGTTACAGTAACTGCAGACGCGGTTGAGCCAGTGGTTGAACTTCCTAAATTGAATATCTTATTTTATTCAAAGAAAAGAACAGATACTTGCGCAAAAAGAGTTATTAGAAAAAACTATGAGGATTTCTTGGATGGATTGGTTGATTATGACTGGGATATTAGTTTTGCTCATTATGCTGATGCTTCTAAAGCAGAGCTTATGCCTTTAAAATACATTAGCGGAGTTCCTTATGATGACAATATTTTATCTAAAGAGGAGTATGAGGATAAAAAAGCTAAAAGACTTTTTCATACAGCCTTAAGTCCAGATTCTATGGATCCAGCTACCATGATATCAGCTCCAAGCTCTTACACTCCTAAAATAGCAAATCCTCTTTCTGGTTTGGATCAGATTTTAAGCTCACATGTTAGAGAGGAAGGTCATACTGTAGTGCTACTTTTTGGAACTGATTTTTCCTATAATTCTACAGAGGAATGGAATGAGTTTTATAGTAATCACCCCCATGTTAGTGTGATGGCTCTTGCTTATCGCTCTAGTAATTTATCTAACCTATTACATGCTTTAGAAACAAATCATGATTTTACTTTTGTGCCAGCTTGTGATGATGACATTTCATTTGAAGATGTTTTAAAAGAGATCTTATCAGTTATTCAAGATTAAGTTGAATTAAAATAAATTAAGATTTTTAAAAGGCCGGAAGTTTTTAGCTTCCGGCTTTTTTTATATAGTGCTTGTCTATAAAAATAGGAAGGATTATAATCATTAGAAAAGGGATTTTTATTTGGATCATTCATTAGAACATAGCTCTTCAGTTCCTATTGTTAATCTGAGTCATTATTCAGGACCTCTTGACTTACTGCTTGATTTAATAAGGCGGAAAGAAATGGATATCCTTAAGATTGATATTTATAAAATTACAAAAGAGTATGTAGATTTTATTCAACATATTCCTCAGCCCAGTTTGGAAAGAGCGGGAGATTTTATTCGTATGGCAAGCTGGCTTTTATATATAAAATCTAAAAGCTTACTGCCTCAAGAGAATCAAGAGGAATCTACTGATTTTGATGAGTTAAAAAAAAAATTATCTCAACTTCTTGTTAGTTACCAAAAATTTCAAAAAATTTCTCAAATTTTATATAAGCGTAATCTTTTAGGTAGAGATTGTTGGAAAAGCGCCCATACTTTTAATTTAAAAAGATCTAAAAAAGATACAGAGATCAGTATAGATAAAGAAAAGGGTTTATCTCAGTTGTGTCAAATTTATCATCAAAGCTGTCTTTCTAAGAAAACTCCAGAAAAGTACGAGTTTTATGAATCCATTCCTAGTCTATTTGATCATTTAAAACAAACTGTTCAGTTATTTAAAATAGGTTTTAAATTAAAACTTAATGAGTTATCTTTGAAAAAACAGACAAAATATAGTTTTTTACTTAGTTTTCTTTCTATTTTAGAACTTTCAAAGAGCGGTTTTGTGAATATATTTCAAAAACATTTATTTTCAAATATAGAAATTTTTGTTAAAAAAACAGTTACTGAAGAAATTTTAGAAAAAATGGCTGAAAATAAAAATATATCTTCGGCAAAAGATACCGGTTTAACTGGATAAAGGATTTGCTTATGGTTTTATCAAAAGAAAAAGTATTTTCTATTATGGAAAGTTTACTTTTTATGAGTCCAGAACCAAGACCTTTTTCTGATTTTTTAACTTTATTTAAAGATCAATTTTCTTCTAAAGAGATAAAAGAGCTTTTGAGTGAATTTAAAGAGGAATACAATAAAAAGCCATCTAGCGGACTTATTGTTGAAAAAGTGGCCAGTGGATGGCAGATGAGAACTAAGATTGAGAACAAAGAGTATTTATTAAAAATTAAGCCTCCAAATGTATTTCGTTTATCGCGACCGAGTTTGGAAGTGTTGGCTATTATAGCTTTTGAGCAACCTTGTACTAAATTGAAAGTGGATGAAATTCGTGGTGTGGACTCCGGACACCTTTTACGAACTTTAATTGAAAAAGAGTTAATTTGTTTGTCAGGAAAAAGTGATTTACCGGGAAAACCATCTTTATATAGAACCAGTCAAAAATTTTTACAAGTGTTTGGTTTAGATAATTTAAAGGACTTACCTTCTCAAGATGAAATAAAAGAGCTTTTTACAGATATAAAAACTGAG
>JAPORL010000204.1 GCA_026712605.1 Pseudobdellovibrionaceae bacterium
ACCCGTTTGTTTTAGTTCTTCTTAAGTATCTTCTAAACTTTTCCCGCTAAAATCCTGCTAAAAAGGGTTTTGAAATTAAAAATCCTAGTAAAATCAAGGGGTAAGAGTAAAAGTGGCGTTCCCTACGGGATTCGAACCCGTGTTTTCACCGTGAAAGGGTGGTGTCCTAGGCCAACTAGACGAAGGGAACACTGGTGACCTGCCTAGGGCTCGAACCTAGGACCCTCTCCTTAAAAGGGAGATGCTCTACCAACTGAGCTAGCAGGTCAATTGCTCTATTATTTGTCACTATTAGGGCTTTTTGTCAATAAGTGATGTAAAACTTACTTTTTATAGCCTAAAATTTTATCTGAATACTTTATAAATTTTTTAATCTATCTTAAAAATTTTACAGTCTTTTGTATTGAGTAATGAATAAAAATTAGTTTTTAATTTGAAAGATTTGACAATGACATCAGATTTTATATTATATAATTTATTATAACAAGGAGTATTTTATGTTTTTAAGATTTTTTATTTTATTATTGTCGTTTGGTTTTATTGCCTCTTGTGGTATGTCTGGCTCTGAAAAAGAAGGACAAATGGAAACACAAAATGAAACACAAAATGAAACACAAAATGAAACACAAAATGAAACAGAAGGAGTAGTAGGAACAGTAGCTATAAAATGTAAATGTAGGAGATCCAACAAAATTTTGGCATTAGGAGAAGGTACTAATCAGAAATCGGCAAGACTGGAAGCAAAAAAAGACTGTCCAGATCATGTAGATAAGGTATCAGGTAATATTTTAGAGCAAATATATGAGTGTGAAGATATGGATTTTTACACATATTGGAATATATATAAGACTAGAACAACTGAATAATGCAGAAAATAACGAAGATACTGAATAAAAGATAGTGTTAAAAGCGGAGTTGTATGAAAATTTTTTTAAACCTAATAGTAAAAATTTTACAATTTTTGTATTAATTTTTATATTAATTAATAAAATTTAATTTTTAGTTTGAAAGATTTGAAAACCAGATAAAATTTGATATTTTCTAACTTATTAAATAAGGAGTAGTCCATGTTTTTAAGATTTTTTATTTTATTATTTTTAATTGGTTTTATTGCCTCTTGTGGTATGTCTGGCTCTGAAGAAGAAAGACAAAAAACAGAATCTACAAAAGAATTAGCTATGGAAAAAGTAAAAGTATATTTTCAATGTAAGTGTTATATAGGACGTTATCCGATTGTAATGGGTGAAGGTGATACTAAGGAAGAGGCAATAGCGGATGCAAAAAAAGACTGTCCAGAAAAGGCATCTTTAATATCAGAACCTGCAAATACCTTAGGTGAGTGTAAGGAGATCACTGATTTTCAAGTTTGGCTTACATACCTTAATAAAAAAACTGAGAATGCTAATAATGTAGAAACTAAAACTACAGAATAAAATAAGGCAAAAGATAAAGAAGAAAAAACTATATAAAAGACAGTATTAAAAGCGAAGATTTATCTGAAAGTTTTTTTAAATTCTATCAGTAAAAACTTTAAAATCTATGTTTTAGTTTTGTAGTAAGTAAAGAATAAAAGTTAGTTTTGAATTTGAAAGATTTGACAATGATATAAAGCTTAATATTGTCTAGATTGTTAAAAAGGAGTAATTTATTTTTTTAAGATTTTTTATTTTATTATTGTCGTTTGGTTTTATTGTCTCTTGTGATATGTCTGGCTCTGAAGAAAAAATACAAAAAGAAGCAAAAGAAGAAGAAACAGAAGAAGCAAAAAAAGCAAAAAAAGCAAAAGAAGAAGAAACAGTAATTATAGAATGTAAATGTGAAATAGAAGATACACTGATTGTAACAGCTGAAGGTGCTACTTTTGAAGAGGCAACAGATACCGCACTACAAAAATGTCCAGATAAATCAGATACTATAAATCAATTAGCTGACTGTAAACCTATCACTTTAAAAACATATTGGAATATACATAGAAAAAAGAACTAATAAGGAAAAGAAAAAAAAGAAGTTTCAAGACTATTTAAGCCTATTATGATAAGTATTAAATAGTTGAAATGACTAGGAAAAATAAATATTTTATTCGTTCCCACCTTTCTGAGAAGAAATTCTGTGAAATAATTAAGCTAGTTATAAGCTTAGTTTTTAGTTTGAAGAATTTGACAGAAAACTTGGTATATTCTTGCTTATTAAAAAAGGAATGATTTATGTTTTTAAGATTTTTAATTTTATTATTTTCAGTTGGTTTTATTGCCTCTTGTGATATGTCTGGCTCTGAAGAAGAAAGACAAATGGAAAAACAACAACAGAATAACGAAACAGCTATGACAGAAGGAAAATTGAAAGTGACAGTAGAATGTGAATGTAAAAGAGAAGATAGATCACCAACTGTAAAGGGTGAAGGTGATACTAAGCAAGAAGCAACACTTGACGCAATAAAAAAATGTCCAGCTAAGCTAGTTGTTAAAGCATTATCTGGAGGTCTTACAAAGCAATTAGGTGATTGTAAACAGATTTCAAGATGAAAGTTTTACAAATTTTAATAGGGCAGACACTGATGACCATACCGTAAAACTCTCTCTGACCCTACTGTTATTTTAACTTAAAATCATTATAATAAATTGATTTTTATTATGTTAATTGAATGGAGTGAGAGAATTTATTTTTTTGATTTTTTAAGATCACGATAAAAGTTCTCATGAACATCAAAGGCTAGAAGAGTTAAAGTTTTATTTTTAGTGTTATGTGTATAAGCTAGCAATGTTGTTTGCTTTAGAATTTTAAATTTATAGACTTTAACATCAGCTAAATCTCCTTTTTTTATTGAACCAATAGCTGGATTTTTTATAATTTTTTGAATAACTTTATTTAAGCTCTGTTTTTGGTTTCTATGAAGTTTTTTGATTGATTTATAGAACAGATTAGTTTGAAGAATTTTCATTTTTTACTAGATTTATAGGGAATGGTTTTTTGATCATCCATTTCTTGTTTAGCTAATAAAATATCTTTTATAAAATTGTAGGGAAGTTCGGGATTTTCTTCTGCTATTTTACCAATCCGTGACCAATATTCAATTTGTTTGGGAACTGATCGACTAAAAGTATCTGCATAGCGACGAGCTTCAGATATAAGTTTATCAGAAAGTTTAATTGTAGCCATATCTTCTTTATAATATATCAAAATGAGTAAAAAAGCAACTTTTTAAAACCAGATTGATTTTTAGATTCCTGCTTTCGCAGGAATGACCAATAAAAAAGGCGATGGTATTAAAACCACCGCCTCTATAAAAAAGCTGGCATCTTGCTACTCTCCCATAGGAAACCCTATAGTACCATCGCCCTATGTGGACTTAACTTCTGTGTTCGGGACGGGAACAGGTGTGACTCCACAGGTATTGACACCAACAAGCTTTTAGATTCCCGTTTGCACGGGAACGACTAGTAGATTCCTGCTTTCGCAGGAATGACTAGTAAATCAATTCAAATCATTCCTAGCCATCAAGAGAATGAAAATCGGACGACCTATTAGTACAGGTAAGCTAAACACATTACTATGCTTACACGCCCTGCCTATCAAGCTCCTAGTCTCGGAGCGGTCTTAACAGTCTTAAAGACTGGGAAAACTAATCTTAAGGTTGGCTTCCCACTTAGATGCTTTCAGCGGTTATCCATTCCGAACATAGCTACCCTGCCGTGCCACTGGCGTGACAACAGGTTCACCAGAGGTTCGTCCATCCCGGTCCTCTCGTACTAGGGACAGATCCTTTCAATTTTCCTGCGCCCACGGAAGATAAAATCCAAACTGTCTCACGACGTTCTGAACCCAGCTCGCGTACCTCTTTAATTGGCGAACAGCCAAACCCTTGGGACCTGCTTCAGCCCCAGGATGAGATGAGCCGACATCGAGGTGCCAAACACCGCCGTCGATGTGAACTCTTGGGCGGTATCAGCCTGTTATCCCCGGAGTACCTTTTATCCGTTGAGCGATGGCCCTTCCAT
>JAPORL010000155.1 GCA_026712605.1 Pseudobdellovibrionaceae bacterium
ATCTAAGTTTCTTATCGGATAAAAAAAATAGAAAATTTAGTTTTTTTTAAAAAAATATTATTTTTAATCAAATTATCGGTTTTTAAAAGGAATTATGAGATTTAAAGGGAAATATAGATATTTTATACACCAAGCTTTTAAAATTTATGTATTCCTATTAAAGTCTCTTAATTAAAAGCTTAGTGAGATATAAAGCTAAAAACGAGTTCGGATTTGAACACAACGCGACTATAGGTCGCTTTGTAGCAAAACGCATGTCTGAGCTTTTAAGCTTTATATCTTACAAGCTTTTCATATAAAAAATAAAAACTGAAATATTGCACTGAGTTCTTGAATTCAAGATACAAAGCGACTAAAGGTCGCTTTGTGGCAAACCGCATGTCTGAGCTTTTAAGCTTTATATCTTACAAGCTTTTCACATAATAGTTTAAAACGGGTTCAGATTTTAAATTAATGGGGACTGAAAGATAAATAAGCCTTAAAACTTTGGATTAACAAAAAAACATTTTAAAAAGTTTGATTTTAGTTTTCTTTTACTTTATAATTTTCTATTGTTCTTAATTAAAGGAGGAAATAATGCATAAAATAATGAAAATTCTAAGTGTCTTTTTGAGTCTATTTTTTATCTCTTCTTGCTATAATATGGGTAAAAAGTCTCATTCAGTGAGTAAAAAAGATAAAAAATCATGTTGTGGGGAAAAATCATGTTGTGGACCAGGTGGAGAGGTTGGTCTTTCTAATGTAATAGATTTAAGAGGTGGAAAAATTAGTGGATCTGTTTTATTTGAAGACATTGGACAGCATAAAGTTAAAGTTACCGCTAACATTAAAGGTTTAGCCCCTAATCAAAAATTTGCTTTTCATGTTCATGAGTTTGGAACATGTGAAAATAAAGGACTTTTGGCTGGAGCACATTTAAACCCTTGGGGTTCTCATCATGCTGGACCTCATGATGAAGACAGGCACGCCGGTGATTTAGGGAATTTGAAATCCGATAAATCAGGACACTCCAATTATACTGTTTCTGTGAAAGGTAAGCTACTTAATTTTATGGGTCGCTCAGTTATTATTCATGCCAAAGAAGATGATATGAAAACTCAACCTACAGGAAATGCAGGAGTTCGTATTGCTTGTGGAATTGTAACAGCAAGTATGTCTCCCATTCATGAGGAAAAACAAGAGTCTTCTGAAGAAAAATCAAAGTCTGTTTCTGATAAACCAACTGCTAAAAAAATGGAAGTTGTTTCTGATAAACCAACTGTTGAAAAAGCGCAATTTGTTTCTGATAAACCAACTGCTAAAAAAGTGCAATTTGTTTCTGATAAACTAGCTGAAGAAAAACCAAAGTCTGTTTCTGATAAACCAGATAATAAAAAGAAATATTAATTATTAAAGGCTTAAGCTTTCTTAAATTTTTAAGAGAGCTTAAGTTATAACTTTGTTATTATTCTTCTGTTAAAAGATTTAATTCATCTTTTAATTCTTGGTTTATTTTTTTAATTTTCTTTTTGTCCTCAATAAAAATAGCGGGATCATCTTCTTCTTCAAAATACATTTCTTTTACAGGCTTTTTACGAATAGTTTTTTTTGTTGGTTCTTCAAAATTTAGATACATATTCTTTTTTCTTTTTTCTTTTATAAAAGAAGATCTTTGCCCCCATTTAAATTTTGTCATTAAACCTAGAGTAAAGCCCTTTGCATAATTTTGCCCGATAGAATCCAAATTAGCATAAAAGCTTATAGAATAAGGCTTAAATTTAAATGTTGTCCAAGCTGTTCCTGATAAAACAGAAGGATTTACAGAATAAAATTTGAAACTCCCCGCATTTGCAGTTTTTAGAATTTCTAGGCGATTATTAGGTTGAGAGGAGAATTGATCATAAATGAGAAGTGAAAAAAAACTGTCTAAAGATAAGCCTGTTTCTATAAATTCAGTTTGTATTACTCCTCCTAAACTAGAAAATAATAAACTAGATAGTCCTCCGGTTCTCAAACGAAAAGTATTACGATTATAAATATAAAATGTTTTAGAAGGTCTGAAGATAAGCCATAGGCCAGGTTCTACAAAATAAGCTCCATCTCCAACGATTATTTCCGTAGGACTTTGGAAGTTTGTATATAAAGGGAAAGCTCCCCTGAGTTCTAAACCAATAAATAGAGTTTTGACTTTATGATAGAAATTGAATCCTAGACCCACAATACTTAACTTAAAAGGAACCCTATATTCAAAGTCTTCTTTTTTACTTCCTGCAAAAAAACTTTCTGCAAAAAGACTAAAACTAATATAGTGTTTTGACAAAGAGTAAGATAAAGAGGGATGAAAAGAAACATACTGAAAAAAATCACTTTCATTTAAAGCAATATATTGTCCAAAATTAGTATAGTTAGATTGAGTTCTAAAAAATTCAGTTTGCAAACTTATAGAAAAAGGTTTATTTTTTGAAGGAATTTCTGGGAATCTAATTTCAGATAGAACTGAAAAACTTGTAGTGATACAAAGTAGGTATAAAAGTTTTTTAATAAACATTATAGACTCCTCAATATTACTCGGTATTTTTTAGAGAAAATTTAATAAAGATAAGGATATTATTTAAAAATATAAGCGAATGAAAACAAAAAATTCTTTAATTGCGATTTTTATTGTTATTTTGACTGATATAACAGGCTTTGGGATGGTTATCCCTTTAACTCCTATTTTAGCTAGAGATTTTGGAGCTGAGGGGCTAAAAATTGGTTTACTAATAAGCTGTTATTCTGTGGTTCAATTTTTATTCGCTCCTTTTTGGGGGCGTTTGAGTGACATTTTTGGCAGGAAAAATGTTATTTTAGTTGGACTTTTTGGCTCTAGCTTGGCTCATTTGCTATTTGCTTTCTCAACTGATTTTAATGATATTTTTATTTCTCGTTTGTTAGCTGGTTTTTTTGGAGGAAATGTTGTTATAGCAACGGCTTATATAGCTGATTTGACCTCTCAACAGAATCGCTCAAAAAATTTAGGTTTAATTGGAATGGCTTTTGGAGCAGGTTTTACGATAGGTCCTTTACTAGGTTTTTTATTTATTTTATTAGGCTCTCAGCTAGGTTCTGTGCCTCCTTTTGGAGCTCATTTTGCTTCTATGGGAGCCAGTCTTGTTTGTTTTATAAATTTTATTTTATCTTCTTTATTTCTCAAGGAAAGCCTATCTGAAAGAAGGAATATTTCAAAAATATTTCAAAGAGATTCTTCTTTTAACAGACCTTCTTTTTATCTTTTATGGGAATCTTTAAAAAGTCCCAAACTAGGTAGAATTTTAATTATGTCTTTTATTCTTTGGGTCTCTTTAGCTCAGATAGAGCCTGTATTAATACTTTTGGTTCAAGATGATTTTTCATGGGATAAAAAGACAGCTTACAGCTCTTTTATTTATATTGGTATTTTGATGATCTTAAGTCAAGGCTATTTAGTGAGAAAATGGATTCCAAAATGGGGAGAAAGTTTAGTCAATCGCATTGGTTTATTAAGTATGTCTATTGGTTTATTAGCTATTGCTTTTGCTGGTTTTATAGTTTCTTCTTCATCTGCTTTTTTATCTCTTCCTTTTTTTATTTTACTGATAGGAGTGACAGGTTTTTCTATTGGATATAGTTTGTCTAATACTAGTTTAAACGGCGCTTTAAGTTTAATGACTTCTAAAAAACAACAAGGAAGTATTTTTGGAATCAATCAAAGTCTTTCTTCTATGGGAAGGATTATCGGACCGGTAGTAGGAGGATGGTGTTATCAACATTTAAATCATGAAAGTCCTTTTATATTGGCTGGTGCTTTAAGTCTAGGTGCTTTTGTTATAGCTGTTTTATCAAAAAAAACCTTTCCAAATAAAGGAAAAACGATATAACTGAAGTGTAAGTTTTGTTATGTAAAAGCTTCTAAGATAAAAAGCTAAAAACTCGGACATGCGTTTTGCCACAAAGCGACCTATGGTCGCTATGTGTTCAAATCCG